>NZ_JAYGHW010000044.1:0-39831 GCF_034932185.1 Spirulina sp. CCNP1310
TCGCCGCCCAAGGCGCTTTAGTTCACCACCCCGACCCAGAACCCGCCGCCCTTCCCCCTAGCCCCCCACCCCCGCCAGAGCCTAGCCGGGAACCCGATGGCT
Source organism: Spirulina sp. CCNP1310 (assembly GCF_034932185.1). Lineage (NCBI taxonomy): Bacteria > Bacillati > Cyanobacteriota > Cyanophyceae > Spirulinales > Spirulinaceae > Spirulina > Spirulina sp. CCNP1310. Next base: position 103 of record NZ_JAYGHW010000044.1, read on the forward strand.
TTGGGGATCAATTCATCGATGTGGCGGATCCCGATACCATTGTGATTCCCTCCCAATTGCCCGATGGTGTTGGGTTTGAGGATGACGAGGAGGAACAGGTTCAACCCCTCCCCTATCCCCAGACCTCCACACCGGAACTGGAACCCCTCCCCCAGAGTGAAAATCGCCTCTGGTTGCCGGTGATTATTGCTGGCACGGTGATCAGCCTGACGCTATTTTTTGGCAGTATCTACGCCCTCAGTCGCCCCTGTGTGTTGCGGAGTTGTCGCACGTTGACGGTGGCCCAAACCCTAGCCAATGAAGCCGTGGAAACCCTCCAAGATCCTCCCTCCGGCCCAGCGGTGCTCCAGGCCCAGGAACAACTTGATCGCGCCCTTTTCCTGTTGGGTACTATTCCTGCTTGGTCGGGAAAGTATGACGAAGCCCAAGCCCTGCTCCGGGGCTATGGCCGGACGGTGGACAATGCCACGGTGTTGGTGGATGCCCTCAAAACCGCCAACGCCGCCGCCAACCTCACCCAAAACCCCCCCTTAACGGTGGCCCAATGGCAGGCTTCCCTAGATCAGTGGCAGGGGGCGATCGCCGCCCTCGAAAGCCTCGAACCTCAAGATGATTTCTATCGTTTTGCGCGGCAAAAGGTGCAGGAATACCGCCAAAATTTGACGATTATTCAGGAGCGGTTAGCCACGGAGCAAAAGGCGGTGGAAAATTTGGCCCTGGCGGAAGAAGCGGCCAAAGTCGCAGAGGTGCGCCTCAATATTGCCCAATCTTTGGCGGATTTGGAGTTGGCCGATCGCACCTGGCAAACGGCCCTCAATGCCCTGAAACAGGTTCCTGCCACCACCACCGTTTACAGTGAAGCTCGCCGTCTATTGGGGCTGTATCAACCCAAGGCAACCCTAGCGGCCAACCGCCAAACCCAGGAGCGTTTTGCCCAAAATGCCTATAACCAAGGGGTACGATTAGCGGAGCAGGCTAATGCAGCGGCGGCCCAAAACCGTTGGGAGGATGCGATCGCCGCCTGGCAACAGGGGATTAGTTCGATCAAACAAATTCCCCAAGATAGTTTTAATTACATCCAAGCTCAACCACTGTTAGAGGTTTATGCTCAGGGTTTAAGTCGGGCTGAATCGCGTTTAGAGGGATCATTGCAGGTGCGTCAGGCGAAGGTGGATTTAAACCAGGTTTGTACCGTGGAGGGTAAGCAAATTTGTGTTTATACGGTGACGAATGAAAAGCTGACGGTGCGGCTCACGCCGGCCTATGTGGAGCGGGTGCGGCAAACTTCAGAGGCGGCGCGATCGCAGAACAATATCGAAGCCCAAGCGGGGGTGATGGATCATGTTTTTGCCCTGGAGCAGGCTTTAGAGCGGGTGAGCGATCGCACTAAAATTCCGTTGGAAATTTACACCACCAATAATGTTTTAGTGAAGTCCTACAATCCCAATTAAGAAAAATGCAGAGAGTAGGGGCGAAAGGTTTAATCTTTGCGCCCCTACAGCTATCAATTTTACAACTGAATTCCCGACGACAACAGGCCTTAATAGAAGGAGTCATCGCCCATCACATACACATTGAGTAATTCTTTCTTGCCCTTAGCCTGAATTTGGCGCTGTGCTTCCAGGGTGAATTCAGGATCTAAGTCACATTGAACAGATTCAGAAATGAGAATTTCCCCCGCCCCCGCTGCACTTTCAATCCGTTTGGCGGTGTTGACGGTATCGCCAATGACATCATAAAATTTAACATCTTGAGTGCCGATTAAGCCTTCCATCAGGAGGCCGTGATTGATGCCAATACCGACACTGAGTTGATAGCGGGATAACAGCCCATTAATTTGAGAACGGAGGGCGATCGCCGCCAAAATTGCCGTATTCACAGAAGCAAAAACCGCCATCACCTCATCCGCTGATAACTTGAACTTAATTACATGATTTTGCTGGAGAATATTTTCGGAAATTTGGTAGTATTGATTTAAAAGATAGGTGATTTTTTCCGGCGATACTGTTTCACTCCAGCGGGTAAAATTGCGAATATCCATAAATAAAACTGTTCGCTCCTTCTTCGTCAGGTTAAGCACTGACGGATCATCAATACTGTAATTGAGTAAATCTCGACCTAATAGCCACTCTGAATAGGTTTTTAGCTGCGACAATGTTGCTTTTAATAAATTCAAATAGCGTTCTGATGTAAGATTGGCTAAACCAATGCTAAAGCTGAAAAGGAGGAGTGAGAGCAGAATAAAAATATGCGTTTTATCTTGCAAGAACTGCCAAGATAAGATGAAACTTGGATTATCAAAGGTTTCCAACAATGCATACATCCAAAAAATAATTGAAGTGCGTACAACATTTTCAAACACAATTAAAAGCGCTGCCACTTTTTGAACTGACCTAAAGCGTAATGTTTGCAAAGCACCGATGGTTATGGCAAAAAACCAGTAAGCTGTATGATTGGGAGCGGCAAAAAAGGTTAACCCTTCAGAATGCAAACCCACAAGGGTATAGATTCCCGGTGCAATCAAGTTGCCGCTCAAACGATGGGGATTTGAGGTCGTTTGCCAGTGGGTGAGCCAATAGGATTGGACAGCGCTGGCAAAGATCATCACAAAAAATTCAAAAGATAATAAGTACAAAGGCCCTTCAACAATCAATTCTAGGAGGATATTGGCTAAGGGAAGCTGAACGGAGTTACCCAAAAACTCCAACCAATATCGAGTTGAGAATGATCCCTGAACTCTTGCCTCTAGGATTGAATTTTTCTGAACACTTTGGATCATACTACCTCAATTTAAGCTTAATTTTTGTGAGCTTCAGGGGGTTTTTTAGGGCGAAAAATTCCGGTCATTTGGATGCCGGTAAAGAGAAGAACTCCTAAACCCAAACCCACCATTAAGACATAAAATGGTCGAAGTGCATTCCCTAAATATCGCCCTTCATGGAGAGCCATCAGGAAAGAACCTTGCGCGTCCGAGAGGCCAAACCAAGTTTTACCCAAGCGGAAGGAAATGCCGGTGATGGCACTCATCAGTAGGGGAAGGCAGGCGATCGCCCCTACCCCACGATGCAACCAACGATGACCTTGCTTCGACTGGGGTTTACCCCATCGTTGTTTAATCATCACAATCCCCGTCACCACCAAACCTAGTAGCCCCAGCCCCATCCATAACACATAAATCGGAACCAAGGGTTTTCCGACAAAACTCCCCTGATGCACACCTAACAAAACATCACCAATTTCATGGGGTAAATTAAACCACGCCCGCCCTAAACGATAACCAACCCCAGTGAGGGCCGTCAGCAGTAGGGGAAGAAACAAAATCGGCGCAATTTTTCGGTGTAACTGACGAAAATTGATCATTTTTTTTCCTTCACTCATTGTATATTGCTCCCGTTTGTAGTACAGAATTATGCCTGATTTCTCATCAAGTCCACAGTTAGTGATCATCACTAAAAACTGTAATTCAAGAATTTTCAAAGGATTCCCTCATACCTCTGCCCACTGTCGTAATAGATTGGCATAGGTCTTACACAGCAGATCAAACTCATCAGTTTTGCCATACTTTTCAAAAAGAGAGCGTCGCACAGTATCTAATTCAAAAAGTACAGTCCGCTTTGAGGGATCACGAATAATACTTTGCACCCAACTCACGGCGGCTAATCGCTCCCCTGAAGTCACTTCAGCAACCCGATGGAGGAATGTTGAAGGATAAAGCACCATCGATCCCGCTGCTAGTTTAATGGAGCGATCGCCCCCATCGGTATCTAATACCAACTCTCCCCCCGTATAGGTATCGGGATCACTCAAAAAAAGCGTAAAGGAGAGGTCAGATCGGTTTAACTGACCCGCCTGTCCCATCATCGCATTATCCGTATGCCAACCGTAGGACATTCCGGTACTATAGCGATTAATTAAACAGGGGCGAATGGCTTTAGGTTGGGCGATAGACTGAAAGAGCGGCTGGCGCTGGATGGCTTGGCGAATCATTGTTTCAACGGTTTGAGCAATGTCAGTTTTACCTTGCAGTTGCTGATTATATTTGACTGTCTTTGCAAAAGCTCCAGCCGTCAGCTTGCCATCAATAAATTCGCCTTTTTCGAGCAAGGTGTGAATGGTTTTTAAATCATCAGGTGATAAAACCTGATCAAGACAAAGAATCATGGTGTAGTTGTAGTTTTAGCGATAATATCCCCCATGGTTTGTGAGGGAGCGGACTAAAGTCCGCACTACAAACCATAACGTTGTATTTGAAGGCTGAAGAGCTAACTTCTACGCCTTCATTTTTTTAGCTTTAAGTTTGTTCACCGGATTCGCCGGATTCACCGGATTCACCAGATTCACCAGATTCACCGGATTCGCCGGATTCGCCGGATTCGCCGGATTCACCAGATTCGCCGGATTCGTCGGATTCACCAGATTCGCCCCGCTCCGACAATAACCAAAAGCGTGATTCTGCCGACTGGGCCAGTTGTGGCGCGGTGGAACTGGGCAAAGCACTGGAATCACCACCTTCTTCACCGCCTTGATCCATCGGGGTTGTTGCTGGGGTGGGGGTGGGAGTGCCGCCCTCTTCGCCTCCTTGATCCATCGGGGTTGTTTCTGGGGTGGGGGTGGGAACGCCACCCTCTTCGCCCCCCGTTGTTCCGCCGCTACAGGCTGCCAAGGCGGTGGTTAAACTCAAACTTAGAAATAGGGTTACGGCTCTGGAATGCATAGTGGAATTGCCTTTGATTGATTACAGCCGCAATTGTAGAAGGCAAAAAGGAAAGATCTAGGAAAGATGAACGAAGAAAATTAGCACGATAAAGCAAGCCTATCCTAGGGGCGAAAATTTTTTGCCCCTACGCTTATCAATTTTTTCACTTTTTAACTGGATTTCCTAGGGTTATTTGCGATCCAAGGGGAGTTTAACCTGAAAGCAACTGCCTATGTCCAGTTGACTCGTGAGGCTGATGCTGCCGTGGTGGTGGTGGGCAATGCTTTGGGCGATCGCCAGCCCCAATCCAGTACCACCAGGGTCATAATGCCGTGCTGGGTCGGCTCGCCAAAACCGATCAAAAATGTGGGGAATGTGTTCGGGGGCGATGCCAATGCCGGTGTCTTGAATGTTGACCCAGGCTTGGTTTTCTTGAATTTTCATTGTCAGGGTAATCTGACCACCGGGGGGGGTGTATTGGAGGGCGTTGCTGAGGAGATTCGTAAACAGGCGTTGTAATTGAGCCGCATCCCCTTGAATGATTGCCTCGGCTTGGAGATCAAGGGTTAGGGTTAGATCAGCAGCGGCGGCGCGATCGCCATAGATAAACCCTAAATCCTCTAACAGTTCATCGAGGGGGAGCGATCGCCACAGACGAGCATCTAAGGCATGGCGATCCAAACGGGTGAGCAATAGCAAATCATCCACCAATTGACTCATTTGCCCGGAGGCACTGGCGATCGCCTGTAATTTATCCCAATCCATCGCATTAATCCGTTCAGGATGACTTTGGAGCACCGCTACAGAAGCTCGAATGGCGGTGAGGGGATTACGCAATTCATGGGATGCATTGGCGGTAAATTGTTTCAGTTGCTCCAGATTGGCCAATACTGGACTTAAGGATTGGCTGGTAAGCCAAATTCCCCCCAAGGTTACTAATCCAGACACCAACACCACACCGAGCATTAACTGCTCTCGTAGCTGTTGCAATTCCGCCGCTAATGGTAGCGTGGATTCACCGGCCCGCACATACCCTAAGACTGATTTTTGAGGATCACCCATGAGGATCACGGGCATTACAAAAATCCGCAAATCTTGCCAACGATACCAGTCCCCAGTATCAAGATTAGATTCGGGTAATGGGGTATCCGGAAAGATACTCCCCTCTCGCACTAACAGACGTTTGTGCTGATCAAACCACTCCACGCCCTGATTTTCTGGGGTTAAGGGATTGGCAATTCTAACCTGATTAGCATTGGGCGCAATAAGACTATCTTGCTGATATTTACCCATTAATTCGGCAAGGGAGAGGGATGCATTGGGTTTTAAGCCTTGGCGAGTGATATATTCAGCATATTCAGCTTCGGTAAAAAGCTCTTTATATTCATGTTGAACGGTTTCTAAACTGACGGCGGCCACCATGGCCAATTGACGGACATGGAGGTCAAGTTGATTATGGCGATCGCGGGCCACAATGGTATAAACCATAATCGCAAACGCCGCCAACACAAACCCCGTCACGATCAAATAGGACAGCAACAGCCGATAACGCCACTGCCGCAGTTGAGGAGAGTTAAAGATTTGGATTAAGCCGATATCCCAGACCATAAATATTTTCAATAAAATGAGGAGATGCGCCGACCTGTTTGAGTTTTTGTCGTAAGCTGCGTAAATGAACTTTAACCGTTTCTTCCCCTGGCATCTCTTCAAATTCCCACACCCGCTCTAAAATTACACTGCGACTCAGGACGCGGCTCCCCTGACGGAGAAATAACTCTAAAATGCGATATTCGGTGGGTGTCAACAAGAGGGGTATGCCATGGTAGGTGACTTGGCAATATTGGGGATCAAGTTGTAAGTTTTCCCAGGTTAAAATGGCTGTGGGAGCAACGGTCTTGCGGCGCAAGAGCGCCCGGATCCGGGCTAGCAGTTCAGGCAAATCAAAGGGTTTAATCACATAATCATCGGCTCCGGCATCTAATCCTAAGACTTTATGCTCGCTGGCATCACGGGCGGTCAACATTAAAATCGGGGTGGTCATGCCCTGTTGACGCAGTTGGCGACAGAGACTCACGCCGTCTAAATAGGGTAGGGTCAAGTCTAAAATAATGATCTCAAAGGCCCCCGCTTCGGCAAAATCTAACCCCAAGCGACCATCCCCCGCGATTTCAACAACATAATGTTGATCCCGGAGGGCTTCGGCGATCGCCTGGGCAATGCGCGGATCATCTTCAACAATCAAAACCCTCATGATGTCTTCACCCTGCCCCTCCGCAGACGGAATCCGGTTTTAGAATGGATGGGTGTAGGGAAGTTTCGCCCCTACATCAACTGCACGATCTGATCAAGCGGATTTGATCTAAGATAGCGATTCTGATTCTTGTCTGCTAACTGGGCGGCTGGCCCCATCCCCCCCGTACCCACAGGGCTAAAATTAATAACAATAAAATCCCTAACAATCCGGCTAGGGGGTTGCGATCGATGCCCGTCACCCATTCCGGTACGCCCCCGGTGTAGCGCACCAAATTGCCTACATTGATGATGTAGTAACCCCAAACGAGGCCGCTATGGAGGCCAATGGCCAGGCCCAAGCGGTAGCGGGTGCGGCGTTTGGCCCAAACGAGGATTAGCCCTAAGAGGGTGAGGCCGAAAAATTGTGGGAACGTGCGGATCATTTCCCCTAGGGGTTTGAGATAATGGGAAACGGAAAAGAGGAGGGCATTGAGCCAAAGGGAGGCGATCGCCCCATAATCTAACTCCAACTCATCCAACAGCCAGCCGCGAAACACAAACTCCTCCGCTAACCCCACCCCCAACCCGACGAGTAACCCTTCGATCAAGATCGGTGTGATGTTCTCCGCTTCTTGGAACTCTGCCCAACCAGCGGCGGCCATGATTAAAAATAAGGCCACCGTAAACCCTACCCCGATGGCCAAACCGGAAAGGGCGTGAATACCATTGGGTCTTGTCCAGATCAGGCCATAGTGCATAAAGGGATGGGCATAACCCTGTACCCGCTGCCCCCATACCCACACCCAGGCAAAAAATTCTAGAAATAAAATCGCCATGATCACAATGCTTTCCAGATTGGGATCATGGCGGAGCAGGAAATGGAGGGGGAGGGCGAAGGGGAGCCAGAGCGCCCCCAAAATCAACAAAAACGTCCCCAACCGGAGGGGGAAGGGTAATTGAGCCAGGTTAGGGTTGAGGAATTTCACCAATGCCGCCTACTCGTCCGGCTCAATGGTGCTGCTCAAACCGTGATTTTGCAGGGTTTCACAGTAAAATTCAGCGTGTTCGAGGGCGCAGGTAATCACCAGGGCAACGCCGCTGTTGTGGGCTTCCATCATGATGCTGACCGCTTGGGGTTGGGTGAGGTTAGGCACGGTTTGCATCAGGGTTTGTACTACATACTCCATGGAGTTGAAATCATCGTTATGGAGCAGGACACGGTAGCGGGGGGCGGGCTTACGGACGGTGGATGTATCCCCCGATAGGGTGGGTTTTTCCAAAATATCAGTAGACATAAGTTCTAAACCTCCAGCAAAATCATAACGAATGACGCGATCATGAACATCTCGAAGAAAACTCTGTACAATTTTAGCCAACGTTGGGGAAAAGGCAGAGGTTGATCCGATACAAATCACTGAGGCGGTGGCTGCGCTGATGGGGATAGGTTCGCTAAGATGGATTGCCGCACCCTGAGGAATTTCTTTACCCCTGTTCTTGCTAACCCCTTGAGGAGCGATCGCCCCCATGAATGGTCATCTATCCCCCCATGCGAATCCTGATCTCAGCCCGCCGATTTCCCCCCATCCGGTGGCGGATCTCTTTGAAACCATCCAGGCGCTCAAGGAGGAGGTGCAGGGTCAAGCCTCATCCCCCGGCTCTTTAACGGTGGTGAATTCGGGAGGATTGCAGCCCCATTCTAGCGCGATCGCCGTGATTACCCAATTAGAAGCTCAACTCATTGCCTACACGGAGCAAAATCAGCGCCATCTCCAGGCCAGTGAAGAACGGGTAGAGCGGCAACTCCAGGCTTTTCGTCAGCATTTTTTGCTCACCTTAGGGGAACTCGATACCCACCTCGCAGCGCAAATTCAAGAAAAACTTTCGCTCTTGGAAATGGAGCAACGCCACCTCCACCACCAAGTCCAAACCATCACCCAACAGGTCACTGTCCAACATCACGACCTCCTTGATATCCAAACCCAACTCACCCACCACATCGACTACACCGAAGACCGCCTCGACCAACAGCAGGATCGTTTTTTAAAGTTGCTGGTGGTTGGTATTGCCGTGGCCTTGGGCTGTTTAGCCCTCCCCTTGGGGTTGGAATGGGCCAGCCAAGATCAAACGCCCTCGGTGGAGCCTTTGGGGGAAGAAGTCCAGCGATAGAGCGGGATCCCCCCGGCTACGCCGACCCCCTAAGCCCCTTCGGGGATGCGCCTTTGGCGTAGAAAAAGGGGGTTAAATTCAGAACCCCCCTTTTTAAGGGGGGCAGGGGGGATCCTGTACAATAAACCTGCTGATGCCGAAATTAAAAACCCTGTGTTTGTTCCTGCTGATGCCCTAGAGGGTGCACTTAAACAGTTTTTTGGTTACGATCGCTTTCGCCCCGGCCAACGGGAGATTATTGCCGCTGCCTTAGCGGGGCGGGATGTGCTGGCCATTATGCCCACGGGGGCGGGGAAATCGATTTGTTTTCAATTGCCGGCCCTGCTCAAGCCGGGGCTGACGGTGGTGGTTTCCCCCTTGATTGCCCTAATGCAGGATCAGGTGGATGCTTTGGTAGATAACGGTATTGGGGCGACGTTTTTAAATAGTAGTTTGGATCGGGAAACAGCGCGATCGCGCCAAGAGGCCATTCTACAGGGGGAAATTAAACTGCTCTATGTAGCCCCGGAGCGGTTAATGGGAGAGGTATTTTTAGGGTTTTTGGATCAGGTGCGATCGCGCCACGGCATCAGCGGTTTTGCCATTGATGAAGCCCATTGTGTTTCGGAATGGGGCCATGATTTTCGCCCAGAATATCGGCAGTTGCAAACCCTGCGCCGCCGTTATCCCGATGTCCCCATGTATGCCTTCACCGCCACCGCCACGGAACGGGTTCAGCAGGACATCCTCCACCAACTCCGCCTCCAAAACCCCCACCGCCATCTGGCCAGTTTTAATCGCCCTAACCTCTATTACGAGGTGCGTAAACGGGAAAAACAAAGCTACGGCCAACTCCTCCAGGCAATCCGCGCCCAAAAGGGGGGATCGGGAATTATCTATTGTTTTAGTCGTCGCAAGGTGGAGGAAGTGGCGGGACGGTTGCAGGGCGATCGCATCCCTGCCCTGCCCTACCATGCGGGGATGAGCAATGATCAGCGCAGTGAAAATCAAAATCGGTTTATCCGCGATGATGTGCAGATCATTGTTGCCACGATCGCCTTTGGAATGGGGATTAATAAGCCCGATGTGCGGTTTGTTTTCCATTACCAATTGCCGCGCAATTTAGAGGGCTATTATCAGGAAGCAGGGCGGGCGGGCCGAGATGGAGAGCCGGCCAACTGCGTTTTGTTTTACAATCCCTCGGATATTCACAGCATTGAATACCTGATTGATCAAAAACCCGATGAACAGGAGCAGCGCATTGCCCGCCAACAACTGAGTCAAGTGGTGGACTATGCCGAGGGCATTGAATGCCGCCGCACGATCCAACTCAGCTATTTTGGCGAAATGTTCCCCGGCAATTGCCAAGGCTGCGATAACTGCTGTAACCCTGTCCCTTTAGAGGATTGGACGGTGGAGGCCCAAAAGTTTCTTTCCTGTGTGGCGCGGTGTCAACAGCGGTTTGGCATGAACCACATTATTGATGTGTTGCGGGGTTCTAAGAACGAAAGGGTTAAGAAATACGGCCATGATTCCCTTTCTACCCATGGCATTGGTAAGAATCGCAGCGTGGATCAGTGGAAACTATTGGGGCGATCGCTCCTCCATCAGGGCTTAGTCAGTGAAACCAGCAACGGGTTTCGGGTCTTGTTCCTCAATGATAAAAGTTGGGAAATTCTCCGCCGTCAACGGAAAGTAACCATTGCCGTACCGCGACGGATTACCGGGAAAGCCGGGACGCGGGAAAATGAACGGGCGATGGTGGCAGAATTGCTCTTTGAAGAATTACGCACCCTACGCAAACAAATTGCCGATGAGCAGGGCGTTCCCCCCTATGTGGTCTTTGCGGATTCCAGTCTGCGGGCCATGGCCCAACAGCAGCCCCGTACCTTGGGGGCCTTTGCTCAAATCCCTGGTGTCGGGGAAGCGAAACTCAAACGCTATGGCTCCCTCTTTTTGGCACGAATTGAGGAACTAGCCCAAAGCCAGATCCCTGCCTCTGAACAATTGTCTCCACCCCAAACCCCTGAGCTTTCAGCCCTTGGCAGCAATACCCAACAATTGACGCTCCAACTCTATCAAAAGGGGTTAAATATTGCTGAAATTGCTGCCCAGCGCGACCTCCGCCCAACAACGATCATCGGCCATTTAGGGGATCTGATCGAACAAGGAGCAGACATCGATATCGATCGCCTCGTTTCCCCTGAACACCAGGCCGTTATCCTTGACTACTTAACCCAATATGGCGAGGATAGCCTAACGTTGATGCGCGATCGCCTCGGTGAAGATTACACCTTCGATGAATTGCGCCTTGTGCGGGGGAAATGGCGGCAACGGTTATGAGTAGGGAGTAAGGATAGGCGTGAGGGGGCGAAAGGTTTAAATTTTGCGCCCCTACATCAACCTACAACCGCAAAGTCCCACTTCCCACTTCCTACTCCTCCAAAAGCTGCCGCCGTTTCTGCTCAAACTCATATTCAGAAATTAGCCCCTCTTGGCGTAACTGCTCCAAATCCCGCAGGGCAGCGGCGATCGCCTGCACCTGCACCGGATCAATTTGCGGCGTAATCTTCGCCCCCGTTGGTAGCGGTAGCCCCGGATTAAACCGGCGGTAGAACTGCTCTGGATTTAAAAGCAGATACCATAAAGCCTCTAAACCGCTGGCCACATGGGGAATCGGGAGGAGGAATAGGGCGAGATACACCACCCCCCAGAGGGGTTGGCGTAGATAAAACTTATGCACTCCTGCTAACGGTAGCCCTGGGATTGCCCCCAACAGGGCCAACAAAATCGCTACTTTTTGATTTCTCGGTTGTTGATTAAATTCTTCCCACATTGCGATCGCCCTCAATCCCTGCCAACCATGAACATTTTTGCCATACGGAAAACCCGCATTGTTTTCCGACTTTGCCCTCGCCTAGAATAAACAGCAAGTTGCCCACCGCAACAATACATCTCGCCAACATCAGTAGCCAAAGGAAAATTATGGGATTTTTCGACTCCGAAGTTGTCCAACAGGAAGCCCGACACCTTTTTGAAGATTATCAGTCCATGATGACGCTGGGCGGAGAATACGGTAAATTCGACCGGGAAGGGAAAAAAATCTTCATCGAGCAGATGGAGGCCCTTATGGAGCGTTACCACATCTTCATGAAGCGGTTTGAGCTTTCCGATGATTTTATGGCGAAGATGACGGTGGAGCAGTTGAAAACGCAATTGGGCCAGTTTGGCATCACGCCTCAGCAAATGTTTGAGCAGATGCACCGCACCCTCGAACACATGAAAGCCCAAATCGAAGCTTAAGGACAAGTTCGTACAGGTTCGTAGTGAGGACTTCAGTCCTCAGCACAAGTTCATCGTGCGAACTAACCTCCGCTCCCCCGTAGCTGTAAAGATTTGATTGCTTAATTTCCTTGGCTACGGCTAAAAGCGATCGCTTCCTTCTGGGCTGCCTTGCTGATCCCTAAAACACCCCTCCATGGCTGAGGCTCTACGGATGTCATTTCAGAAAAACAGCGGCTAGAATTGCGCTAGTTTTGAGGGATGCGATCATGGGACGATGGTGGCGATGGATAGTTTTGGCCTGCTTGGCTGGGCTATTGGTGTTTCAACTTCAGGGGCGATCGCAGGAACTCCCCCCAGAGGTGCAGGCGGAAATTACGGAGGCGGTCTACCTCAACCAACAGGCTTACGATTTGTTTCAACGGGGCGATGGGGAAGGGGCGATCGCCACCTACGAGCAGGCCCGCGCCATCTTTCGCCGTCACCGCGCCCCCGCTGGGGAGGGTAATAGTTTGAATGGCATCGGGGAGGTGTATTTAGCCCTGAAAGATCCCGAACAGGCCCGCCGTCGCTTTCAAGACGCTTTATCCCTCTTTAAGGATCTCCCTGATCCCCTTTCGGTGGCCTATACGTTGCAATTTATCGGGGAAGCCCATCGAGATCTGCGGCAACTTTCCCCCGCTCGCGCCGCCTATAGCGAAGCCCTTGAGCTATTTACGACGCTTCCCCCTGATCCCCTGCGGGCGGATCAGGCCTCTTTGCAAACCAGCGAGATCTATACCCGGACGGCGATCGCCGCCCTCGATTTCCAAACCGGCGATTATCCCACTGCCTTAACCCAATATCAAACCATCCTCGCCCTCCAACAGGAAAGAACCGATAAAATCGGCTCCGCCTATACCCTCAACAATATCGGCGTGGTCTACGCCAATCTGGGGCAATATGCGCCGGCCCTCCATGCCTACCAAACCGCCTTGGGGATTCTTCAGGAACTAGCCGCCGCTGGTGTGCGCTATTGGGGGGAAGAGGCGGCGATTCTCAACAACCTCAGTAGCCTGTTCATGAGCCTAGGGGATACGCCCCAAGCCCTCGACTATGCCCAACAGGCCAGCCAACGCCATAACGAATGGTTAGCCAACTTTGCCCTCACGCCGCCCCCTTTAGAATTGGAATTATTGCGGGATGCGGTGGGGCAATCCCTGCTGAGTCCGACGGCGGTACATCAAGATTTTGCGGTGCGATCGCCCCTCGGTCGAATTGTCCCCACGGATTTAGAGCAGGCGGGGGAGGCTCTAACGCTGAATAATTTGGGGCAGATTTATGCCCGTGAGGGGAATCTCCCTCAGGCCCTGGCGATGTTTAACAAGGCGCGGCAATCTTTCCAAACCTTGGGGAATGATGCGGCTTTAGCGGTCACATTGAGCAATATTGCCCAGATTTATGAGCAGCAGGGGGAAGGGGAGCGGGCGATCGCCACCCAAACCGAAGCCCTCAACCTCGCTAAACGCATTGGGGATACAGCGACCATTGCCCTCGCCACCGCCAACCTCGCTCACCACTATCAGGAACAGGGCAATCTCAGGGCCGCCGCCCCCCTCTATCAGCAAGCCCTAGAAACCAGCGAGGCGATCCCCCGCGCCTTTGCCCAGCGCAATTTGGGCCGGCTCCGCCTTGAAGAGGGCAAAATCACCGAGGCGATCCCCTTACTGATGGCGGCGATCCAAACCCTCGAAGACCTACGCCCCGGCCTCAGCGATGGGGCAAAAATCACCCTCTTTGACCAAGGCAAAACCGCCTATCAAGGCCTCCAAAAAGCCCTCATTGCCCAAAATCAACCGGAGGCTGCGTTAGAAGTGGCGGAACGGGGCCGGGCCCGGGCCTTTGTGGAGCGGATTGGTGATCACGCCCAACTCCCCCCCGCCGCGATCCAACCTCCCAACATTGCCGCCATTCGCGCCACCGCCCGCAACCATGGGGCAACGGTGGTGGAATATAGCCTGATTGATGCCCAAACCCTTTATACCTGGGTGATTCAGCCCCAAGGCAGGATCACGTTCCATCAAACGGCGATTACGCCCATGGATGCAGATTTCAACAGCGGCGATCTACTCATGAGTGATGTGGTGGTGCGCACCCGTAACCTGATGCTGGGGCAGCGGGTGGAGCGGGCGCAGTTGGCGTTACACCACCTTTATCAAGTGCTGATCGCGCCCATTGCGGCGGAACTGCCCACCGATCCGACGGCAACGGTGGTGATTATTCCCCAAGACACGCTGTTTTTGGTTCCCTTTGCGGCATTGCAGGATGAGGAGGGAAAAGCGATGATCAGTGACCATGCGATCGCCACCGCCCCCTCGATTCAAACCTTGGCATTGCTGGATTTGCAGCCCCCTGGCCGGGGCAATAAAACGCTAATTGTGGGCAATCCGACCATGCCCGCCCTCAGTTTTAGCCTCAACCAGCCGCCCCAACCCTTGGAACCCCTTCCCGGTGCAGAGGCAGAAGCAGAGGCGATCGCTGCCCTCCTCAACGTTCAACCCCTCACAGGGGGCCAAGCCACGGAAACCGCCGTTTTAGAACAACTCCGGGATGCCAAAATTGTCCATCTCGCCACCCATGGCCTCTTAGATGAGGTGCGATCGTGGTCAAGTTTACCAGGGGCGATCGCCCTTGCCCCCGATGCCGCCCATGATGGCCTGCTCACCGCCCTCGATGTCTTAAATACCCATCTCAACGCTGATTTAGTTGTGTTAAGTGCCTGCAATACCGGGCGGGGACAATTAACCGGGGATGGCGTTGTGGGGTTATCCCGTGGGTTTTTAGGGGCAGGGGCCAAAAGTGCGATCGTTTCCCTTTGGGCAGTGCCGGATCAACCCACCGCCCTGTTAATGACGGAATTTTACCGCCAATGGCAAGGGGGATTAGCCAAACCCCAAGCCCTCCGTCAAGCGATGCTCACCACCCAAGCCCAATACCCCGCCGCCAAAAACTGGTCAGGCTTCACCCTCATCGGCGGCGCATAACTCATCATTTCTTCCCATCCAAATAGGCGTAATGGATCGCTCTGTAAATCCACTATGATAAGCTAAAGAGATGGAAGATGAAAACCCTTGATGTAGGGGCGAAAAATTTTTCGCCCTTCTGCACATTGGGAAACGATTCACAATTAAGATTTTTATCATGCTCCAAAGACTATACGTTCATAATTTTAGATGTCTGGAGAATTTTGAACTCTCCTTAAGTGAACTATCTTCAGCTTTACTCATTGGCAAAAATGGTTCAGGAAAATCAACAGTTGCTACAGCATTAGCGTTACTGCAAAATATTGGTCGTGGCATCAATCGCGTTGGCAAACTGATTGGGGAGAATGATTTCGCGCTCAATCGAAAAAATCTACCGATGCGCTTTGAGATTGAGGTTATTTTAGAAACCCAGTTGTATCAATATGAGTTGGCATTAGAATTACCAGAAGGATTTAAAGAACTGCGGGTACTTGAAGAGAAATTATTCGTTTCGAGCCAACCTATTTACATGAGAAATGCTGCTCAAGTGAATCTCACTTCTGGTAATCGGGAAGCACAATTTCTCGTTGATTGGCATCTGATTGCCTTACCCCTAATCCAAGAAAAATCCTCTACAGATCCCCTCCACATTTTTAGAACTTGGCTCGCCCAAATGATTATTTTGGCTCCAATTCCAGCATTAATCACAGGTAATTCTGATGGTGAAACCTTAGAGCCGAAGTCCGATGGCTCGGATTTTGGCGCGTGGTTTTCTGGGGTACTCAGTCGCTATCCCGCTGCCTATAAAGAAATTGACCAATACTTGCAAGGGGTCATGCCTGATCTGAGTGATATCCAAAATCAATTAGTGGGTAAAGACTTTAGAAATATGATCGTTCGGTTTGAGCAAGAAAATACAGGCTTGACTGTTGATTTTCATGACTTATCCGATGGTGAGAAATGTTTTTTCCTCTGTGCTGTTGTTCTAGCCGCCAACAAATACTATGGGCCATTGTTTTGTTTCTGGGATGAACCCGATAATTATCTTTCTTTATCAGAAGTAGGCTATTTTATGATGTCCCTGCGACGGGCATTTAAACAAAAAGGGCAATTTTTAGCCACTTCCCACAATCTAGAAGCAATCCGCAAATTTTCCGAAGAAAATACATTTATCCTTGACCGCAAAAGTCATTTAGAACCAACAGTGATCCGCCCATTGAGTAAACTTTCGATTGATGGTGATTTTATTGAAAACTTGATTTTAGGGGATATTGAGTTATGAGCAGTAACAACTATTTACCTCATCTTGTGATATTGCCTGAAGATGAAGCAGATGCAAAAATTGCCCACGGATTCACTTTAAATCTTCAAATCAATCAACGAGCCATTCAAGTTTTACCCTATGCTGGTGGCTGGAAAGTGGTCGTCGGAAAATTCATCAAGGATCATGCGACAAAAATGCGTCAGTATCTGGAACGGCGATTTTTACTTTTGATTGACTTTGATAAACAACTTCAAAATCGCTTGCCTTACATCCAGAATCAGATTCCTGAGAATGTTCGTGATCGGGTTTTTATTCTGGGGGTTTTCTCCAAACCAGAGAAATTAGGAAGCGCTTTAGGTAAGAAATTGGAATCAATCGGTGAGGAAATCGCGGATAATTGTGAGCAAAATAGTAATCAATTCTGGCAACATGATTTACTCAAGCATAATCAAGCTGAACTAGAACGCATGATTGCTGATGTTAAACCTTTTTTGTTTGCTCACGGGAAAGCATAGTTGAAAGGGTGCGTTAGCCAAAACCTGCATAACGGAAGTTAACTGGAGGTGTCCTATCGGTTTTGGGGAGTGGGCGTAAGATCACCTCCACTTTGGTTTACAGTGGGAGAAAACCTGATTTCCCTTCCGACCATGAACCTGCGCTCCTTAAAGTTTCTTTCCAGCTTGCGCCGCGATAATCGCCAGTTTGCTGTCATTGGTTTAGGACGCTTTGGGCGGGCGGTAGCGGTTTCCCTCTATAACATGGGTTATGAGGTGTTGGGGACGGATATTGATGAAAAATTGGTGGCTTCGGCCCTTAATGAAAAAATTGCCACCCATACGATTCGCCTTGATTCCACCGAACCCATTGCCCTCAAGGAAGCGGGGATCTATGAGTTTGATACCGTGGTGGTGGCGATCGGCAATTATGTGCAGGAAAGTATTATTACGACGTTGAATGTCAAGGAAGGGGGGGTTGCCCATGTGGTGGCGAAAGCTTCCTCCCAAATTCATGGCAAGTTATTAGAGCGGGTGGGGGCGGATCAGGTGGTGTTTCCGGAGTATGAGGCGGGTTGTGCTTTGGCCTATACGCTGACGAAACCGGCGATTTTAGACCGTTTCGACCTCGACCCCAACCACAGTATTGTGGAGGTGCTGGTTCCGGAGGAGTTTGATGGTAAGACGATCGCTGAGATTCAACTCCGGAGCCATTACGGGTTAACCCTCTTGGCGGTGGCTGAGGATGAGGAGACTTTCCAAATCAACCCCCTCCCCAATCAGCGTTTGGTGAAGGGGGCGGCGATGGTGGTGTTGGGGTCAAATAAGGATATTAAGAAGTTGCCGATTTAGCTTTTTTGGGGGGGCGCAGGCTCAAAGGCATCGATGTCAATGGCGGCGGATCCCCCAGAAACCAACAGCGTCAGCATGGAACCCAGTTGTACCCAAATCAGTACGGCGGTAGGGATGACAACCAAGACGGCAATGCCGGAGGCAAACAGCAGGCCAATTTTAAATACGGAGAGGCATTCCCCCATGAAAAGGGTGAGAAAGACGGTCATCAGGAGGTAGGCGAGGGTTCCTGATGGGGTCTGGTAGTGGATGCGGTCTTGGGTTTGGCGGTTGGCGTACCAATAATCTACTTGATACTCCAGTACGTCTTTAAAGATGAAGCCGGTGGCGATCGCAAAAAATGTGGTAATCATGATCGCGCTACTGATTGCGGGTAAAACCATGGGGAGTTAAATGTTAAGAAATATTAAGTTTAGTATAGGCTAATGGCGTAGCAAACGCTTGGGGCCTCAATCCAATCTGACCCGGAACTGAATCGCCCCCGTTGTCCCCGGCTCAAGGGTCAACCCCTCCACCACAACCGCCCCGTTGGGATTATTGGTATTTTGGCAAGGAGCCGCTACGGGGTTGAGGGGGGCAAGATAGCGGGCGCGATCGCCATCCGCCCCATTGCTCAAAAGCCGCACCTCATCCCCCAAAACCAACCGCATCCCCTGGCCCGCCCCAAAACTATCAGGAACAAAGGTAGTGGCATTGGGAATCAGATCGCAAACCCGCACATTCTCCACCGCCACCGCACCGCTAGAGCGGAGATAGAGCGTATATTCAATCACATCGCCACTTTCCAGCGTCACATTCGAGGGAATCGTCATCACCCCCACCGGCTGCCAAGGCGCTCCAGAACCATTGGTGCCATTCATGCCATTCGTACTAGGGGGAGGCGAAACCACCTGATTAAAATTAATCTCCCCTAAGCTGACACCATTGCGCCAGACATTGGTGATCCGCTTCAGCAATTCAAGGCCAGGTTCCCCCGTTTGGCGGGGAATAGAACGACTCGCCTGATTATTATTCAGGTTCCGATCATTATCCGCCGTCACCGTTGCCGCAGTCTCCAAGCTTGTCCCCGCAAAATCTTGAGGAACTTGATAACGAATTATAATTGTGCGGCTTTGACCCGGCGGCAAATCCCCCAAATTACAGCCAAAATCAGGACTACAATCATCCCCCCCTTGGCTTAAAAATTCCAGACCCGGAATTGGCGTAGTGGCAAAAGCGACATTAGTCGCCAACACATCCCCCTCATTGGTAATCACATAGGTAAATTCCACCATTTCCCCGGGCTGAAAAGAAGCAGGAGGGGTAATTTTCACCGCCACATCCGTGGGTTCTTGAACCACAGGGATTTTGATTGGTTCCCTTGCGCTGTCCCGACTCCCATTATTATTCCTACTGTCTCGATCAAACGTATCTGAACTGCTTCGAGCAATCGCAAAAGATTCTCCTTCTTCCTGCTCATTAATCGCCACCCGCACAAAATTTTCAACAGATTGATTTGGCCCCAAGTCACCAACAGGCCAAACAATCGTATTGCCCACCTGTTGCCCCCCCGGTGAAATTTCCAAAACTTGTACCCCATCAGGCAGTTCAAGCACCACATTCACATTTTCCGCCGTGTTTGGGCCCAGATTAGTGGTATTAATTTTTAGCTCTTGCTCATTAGGAGTTAATTCAACCCTATCCATATCTGTTTCCAGATCTGCCACTGGCAATTCAGCCTCAAGTTTAACATTGAGGTTAATCGGTTCAGCATCATCGGCGGTTTGGTTATAAGTAACAACGGTGGGATATTCCAAAATCCCCGGATCATTATAGGTATCGGGAACCCGAAATGTTAAAGTAAGCGGCGGTCTTTCTCCCTTGGGTAAATTCCCCAAGGAGCAAGGCAACGTCGGACAAATATCTGAAGGTTGAAATTCAAAACCGAGATCACGAAATAGCGGATTATCTAAAATTACATTCAACGCATCTGCATCCCCGTCATTATCGAGAACCACTGTATAGGTAAACAATTGCCCCGGATTAAACCGTTCAGGGCCATCTTTTGCGATTAAATTCAGGTTTGGCAATACCACAGGATCGGGATCGGGATCAACAATCACCTCAGTCGTAACAACAGCATTAGAACCATCATTATTGATAAGAAGGGGATCAAAGGTGTCTGAGGTACTGCGGGCAATATTGGTATAGAGTCCCGGTGTATCCAGGCGCAAGGTGACAGTAAACAGGCGAGCAAACTGTTCCCCAACCTCTAAATTAGGCACATCCCAAATAATTAAGTTTCCTTCCTGCCTCCCACCATGAGAAATATTAAGCACCGTTACCCCAGCGGGGATTTCATCACTAATCCGCACATTAACTGCGGGATCATCGCCATTGTTATAAGTCTTGATTTGATAAGTATATTCCCCCAATATTCCCGATTCTAACTCTCTTTTCGTCGTGATTAGATCGGCATTGAGTAAACGAGTCGGCACAGCAGATTGAATGGGTTGATCAGGATTGGGATTGTTACTATAGGTTAACATTGTTAGATTCGGGATAACGCCAGGATCCGTATAATCCGGTGGCACTAAAAAGTCAAGAGCGAAGGTTGTTAAACCCGGGGGAATCGTACCTAAATCACAGGGTAAATCGGGGCAACGGCTGGAGGGTTGGAACGTGAAGCCTAAGCTCGTTAAGACTTCATCGGTTAAGACCACATTGAGCGCGTTAGTATTGCCAGTATTTTCGATTGTGAAGTTGTAGGTGATGGTATCCCCTGGATTGAATTGTTGCGGGCCGGTTTTGATTAAAGATAAAGCGGGTAAGGGATCAGGATCAGGAATAATCGTTGTCACCTCTGCATCGTCACTAGAGCCGTCATTATTCCTAGGCTCAGGATCTGTTGTATCTGATCTGCCAGAAGCGCGGTTAATATGTTTATCTGCTGTCAGTAATTGCACCGTGACAGTACGACTAACTTCCTCTTTATTTTCTAAATCGCCAACCGCCCAACTCACGGTATTATTGACCGGATCATAAACCCCGCCATCGGAGGCAGAAACAAACTGTGCGCCTGGGGCTAATTGATCTTGAATCACCACATTTTCTGCTCGATCAGGGCCATCATTAAAAGCGGTAATTTTGTAGCTATATTGTCCTGGTGTATTATTAATTTCAGGATCTTTGGTAACGATTAAATCTGCCTCAGGCTCTGGCAACAAAGTTATCTCCGTCTTCACCATGGCACTCAGATCTAAACCACTATTATTCCCTGGCTGTGGATCGGGAGTGGTGGATGTACCAGAGGCGCGGTTGGTGAACTCTCCCTCACCAGATAATCGAACCGTAACTGTGTAGTCTTTGCTTTGTTGAGCCGCTAGATTTCCCAAGTTCCAACTGACAGTATTTGTCACCGGATCATAAACCCCCCCATCAGATGCAGAAATAAATTCCGCCATTGGGTCTAATTCATCTTTGATAACTACATTTTCCGCTGTACTGGGGCCATCATTCCGGGCTGTAATGTTATAGGTATAGGGGCCGGGTTGGCCGCTCGTTTCCCCGTTTTTGCGGACGATTAATTCTGCAACGGGCGTAATATCAGTTGTTCTTTGTTGATTATTATTGCTCGGTTCGGGATCGAAGGTATCGGAACGACTTCGGGCAATATTGGTATAACTTCCCCCTTCATTCAATGGCAAGGTGACGGTATATTCTAAATCTTCACCCGCAGGTAAATTCGCCACATCCCAAATAATTAAGTTCCCTTCCTGTCTGCCACCATTGGAAATGGCAGTTGCCGTTACGCCTGCTGAAATTTCATCGGTAATGCGTACATTAATGGCCGGATCACTACCGATGTTTTCAGTTCTAATCGTATAGGTGACTGCACCGGCAAATGCCCAAGGTTGACCCGTTTTAGTGGTGACTAAATCGGCATAGAGGAGGCGGGTAGGTACGTTGTCTTGAATGGGTTGATTGGGGTTGGGATTGTTGTTGTAGATGAGGCTGGTGGTGTTGGGGATAGGGGTGCGATCGCTATAATCCGTTGGCACTAAAAAGCTTAAATCAAAAGAAAGTGTTTCCCCGGCGGGAATTGTGCCTAAATTACAGGGTAAGCTGGGGCAAACACTGGAGGGTTGAAAGGTGAAACCTAGATTGGTCAGGTCATCATGGGTCAAGATAACACCAAGGGCATCTTGACCCATTGGATTATTGATCGTGAAGTTGTAGGTGATCAGATCCCCTGGATTAAAAGTGGTGGGGCCTTCTTTGTTTAACGTGAGGTTCGGGGTTGTAATATCTGTGGTAATTGAGCGAGTATCATCGTCATCCGGAGGAATATTATTGTTATTCGGATTGGGATCATTGTCGGATTCACTAAAGGCAATATTGTCATAACTGCCTTGGGCAGTAAAGCGCAATTGTACCCGGCGCGTGACGGTTCCATTGGCGGGAATCGTGCCAATATTCCAAGTAATTACGCCATTATTTTCAATTCCCCCCTCTAAATTCACATATTCAATATTGCTATTAGGGGTGAGGCGATCGCGCAAAATTACCCCTGTCGCTGCCACCGTACTGCTCAAATTTCGCGCCGTAATCGTATATTCCAAAGTATCCCCCAATTCCCCCACATCCGGCCCAGTTTTCAGCACTTCTAAATCTGCGACCTGGGGGGGCAAGGGTGAAAGGGAAAGGCTAACAGTATTGGAGGTGACAGGATCAGGGCCAATATTGAGAGCAGAGGCAACGGCAATGTTATCAATGGGGTCTGGCCCTTGATAATCAGCGGGAATGGTAAATGTGGTAAGGATCGTGCGGGTTTCTCCTGCCGGAATTGTCCCCAATTGGCAAACATAAGCCGTGTCACAATCCCCACTATTGGATTCAAAGGTTAAACCTGTGGGAATGGGGTCATTCACCGTTACATTAAAGGCGGGGGCTGTGCCGGTATTTTCGACAATAATCGTATAACTTAACGTTTCCCCTGGACTGACAGTAGTTTGGCCTGTTGTGGGGGCTTTGGTAATGTTTAAGGTGGTGGGCAATGGTGGGCCAATAATTACCGGAACAGTGCTAGCCTGGTTGTTATTGATATTCGGATCATTGACATCATTAGGGCGTGTCACCCGTGCCGTGTTTTGCAGCGTTTCCCCCACTGAAGCTAGATCAACAATGCCGGTGATCGTATAAATAACTTTGCTATTTCTGGGTAAATTAGCGGTGGTGTTTACATTATTCCCAGAACCAGAAATATCATTGCAAAGGCCGCCATTTTGCCCCGCACAAGTCCAAGTGACATTGCGAATCGCACTGGGAATCACATCAGTAACGGGGACATTTTGCACACCGCTAGGACTCGCTTCAGGGTTGAGAACTTCGATGATATAGGTGACAGTACTGCCCGCCGCGATGGGGTCGGTGTTAGATTCTAACCGTTTGGTGATTTGTAAATCTGCTTCTTTAATCGTAAAACCACCGATGGCCGGAATTGAGGGACTGGGAACATTCACCCAAGTATCAATTCCTTTTTCATTGCCAAAATTACTTGTCCAACGGTGCGCTCCGTTGGTGCTATCAATACCTGCGATCGCCGATTGCCCACCGCTGGGCGCATTGTTGTAATAAATTAAAAACGGATCAGCGGGGAGGCGGATATCGGGGGCGGTGGGATCAGGGGTGTTGGAGACGGGGGGATTATTTAACCGTTGAATTGTGAAACCACCATTGTTATTTTCTGGGTCTAATAGGGGAAAGTGAACTTCCCCGATCGCCAACGTCATCGAACTGCGAAAGGTGAAATCTCCAGGGGGAACCGGGTTGCCTTGGCCATCTAAACCATCCCAAGGAATAATATTTTCTCCCGGTTGGGCAATTCCCAGCAGGATGCGATCGCGACTGTTATTGGTAATTTGACCATCACGATCCAAATCTAAACCAATGGTATAGGTCGCAGTTTTACTACTAGGGTTGGTGAAAATAAAACGACCAGTAAGAGGAGAACTTCCCGCTTGTCCGACGGTTCCCTCTTGCCCCACAAACCGGAAATTTTGCGGCTCTGGAGGGGCTTCTGGTTCACGACGTAACCAATTTTCAATATTATTAACCCCAATATTGGCAGAATTCGGGAGATCAGGGCTGGGGGGGTTAACAAACAGACGATGGGTGATGTTATTGCTATCATCACGAACATCGGGGGAATGAATCGAAATGCCGGAGGGGACGTTATTACCCGAAGCATCGCCGCTGAGGTTAACCGATTGGAAAATCGGCGGACTATTGACAGTAGTGCCATTGCGAAACCCCTTGTTATTGGCAAAGAGGGTAAAGCCGTCAGGGTCAAGATTCGTAAAGGCAATCCGGTATTGAAAACCATCTTCAGTGAGGACGTAAAGCCGCGAATCAAACACCGCCCCTTGGCCCAAACGGCCAGGGAAATAGTTCATAAACACACGGCCAGGAGTTACGGGAGAGCCTTGATTATTGGTGACGGTGATATCCCAGGCAGTGACGAAAAACTCATTATTGGCCTGTCTGCCGTTGATACTCCAGTTGTTAATTGCTGTCCGTAGTGAAGTGACATCCGGAAATGAAGTGGTACTACTAGGATTGGGGCTAACAAATTGCACTTGCCAAATCCCGGCTTGATTCGCCCCCACCACCACTTGGCAGGGGGTGTATCCCCCAAAGGGGCCAGCATTTTCCTCGGTGACGTTGCGGATCAATCCGCCGGTACTGCCATTGCAAACCCCTGTTGTGCCATCAGGCGCAATGTAGTCAATGCGCCCTTGATTGACCCCCACAGCGGAAGATCCCAAATTAATGATTTCCCCGGCGTTGGCGTAGACAAACATTTTGTTTTGGCGAGGGATACCCGCCAGGGGTGCGCCATCGCGGTAGAGGAGGAGGGGGCGATCGCCCGTCCCCTTCAATTCCTTACTCCCTTCGGCTAAGGCAACAGTGGGAGTTAATAATAAACAGGCAAGGGTGATCCAGCAGGAAACTCGGAACATGGCAACAACACAAAATAGCTCAGGGTTTTTGCCACCGGGACACTTCCCCCGCAGCGGTAGTGGTTAAGAGATGTTGTCCGCCATGACTGAATTGGCAGCAATTAACGGGGTGGGGATGATGGAGACGGGCAATGCGAGCTTCACCCCCCCCACGGGCGGCCCACAGCGTCACGGTTTTGCCCGTCACACTGGCGATCAGTAAACCATCGGGGCTAAACTGCACCTGACGAATGGGGCCAGATGTGCGATGGTGATGGATTTCGCTCAGGGTATTGGTGGCCCAAAGGCGGAGATGGCGATCGCTCCCCCCACTGGCCACCTGTTCCCCATCGGGACTAATGGCCACCCCTTGCACCTCTCCCCCCGGCGCAGCATTGGCCACCTTTTCCCCTGTGGCCACATCCCACCGTTTCACCGTCCCGTCCTGGCTCCCACTGACGAGAAACCGGCCATCGCTGCTAAAGGCTAAACTTTCCACCGTTGCCCAATGGCCCGTTAGGGTGCGTAAACTCTGGCCCGTCCCCAAATCCCACAGGATAATCGTTTTATCGGCGCTGGCGGTGGCGCAGGTGCGGCCATGGGGGCTGAGGGCGATCGCCGTCACGGGCAAGGCATGGCCCGCCAAGGTGTGACGGAGGGTTTGCCCCGTCCACAATAAACAGTTGCCGCTCTGCTGGCCAATGATCAGCGTTTGGGGATCGGGGCCAAAGGCCAAGGCTGTCGAGGATTCCGTGACAATACTCTGGACGATGGCCTTCTCCGGGACATCAAAAATCACCACCGGGCCATCACTTTGACGATAGGCCACCCAATGGCCATCGCTGCTAATGGCCACCGGCCCCTGAGCGGGCATCACCAGACGCACCGTCGCCGTACAACCCCAGGATTGCAAACTTTCCGGGTCATTGTAGGGAAAATCAACGGATTCCGTAAAGCGGTTGAGGGTGTTACGGAGCGATCGCCCCCATCCCCACAAATTTTCCCCCAAATCCCGAATCCCCGTTTCCAATTCCGTACCCATTTTGTCTAAGGGATCAGGCTCCCCATCCAAGGGACGACCCGCCCGTTCCGCCGATTGGAACGCCTCAAACTCCGCATCTAAATCTTCCCCCAAGCTCTCCTCTTCGCCAAAATCCTCCTCAAACTCATTCAGGGGAGGGGGGGCAACAGGTTCAACAGGTTCAACAGGTTTAACGGGTTTAACGGGAGCGGCTTCTGGTTCTGGAATTGCCGCATCCCAAAGATCTTCAGTTTCTGGGGGTTCAGCTAGGGCAGTGACTTGATCTTGAATGCGTTGGATTGCCCGCTGAAGATCGGTAATTTCTGGTTGCCAATTTTTGGGACTAGGGAGGGCGGCCAAATGGGTTTGCAGGTTGGCGATCGCCCCTTGTAATTCCTGCAAAACCTGAGGCTCAACGGCTACACCCTTGAGGTGATTCACTTCCCCTTGTAGGTGGGCGAGGGATGCTTGTAGATCCTGAAGCGTTTGGGGCAATTGGGTTTCAACGGCAGTTTTTAAGGCCGTGAGCAGAGCCGGATCGGGGCTGATGGCGTTGAGATGGTTGACTTGTTCCGTGAGGTGAGCGATCGCCCGCTCGTTATTTTGGCGGTGATGGGTTTCCCCATCGGTCAAGGTTTGCACCTGGGCTTTGAGGGCTTCTACGACCCGTTGGAGCGTCGCAAATTCTGTCGGAGAGAAACTCTCCCGCAATTCCTGAAGTTGGTGCTGAAGCAATGTCACCGTTGCCGTCAGTTCTGCCCGTTGGGGATCGGGTTCGTTGATCTGGGATTCTAGCTGACTGAAACGTTCCGTTAACCCTCCCCATTGCTGATCTTGGTACTGACGGGCATCGGTCAACTGCTGCGCCAAATCTGCCAGTTGCGGCAAAATTGCGCTCTGCCCCTGCTCCATGGCAACGAGGCGATCGCCCCATTCCCGAAATTCCCCCTGATGCACCGGCTGCAAATCCGTTTCCACTTGGGCAACTAAATTCTGACCCATTGCGTCTAACTGCTCCTGAAGCATCTGCTGTTGCTTTTGGGTGCGTTGATGGATCAACCCACTCACCCCCAAGGCGAGGGTTAGGGGAGCCGCCGCGTAGAGAAACTGCCGGGTTAAGGCCGCCGTAATCGTCCCAGCCAAGGCAGCGGCGATCGCCCCCGATTCCAGCCAAAGCCAGCCCGGCGTTTGCTTACTCACCAATTTTTTTTCCTTGATCAGCGAAAGATCATCCCCATCTTAATCCTTTCCCTGAGAACTGCCCATCACCCCCATCCCAGTGATACGCTGAACAGTTGTGCCGCCCCTCATTCCGATGTTTAGTTTTTCCGCTTCCCCGGCCGATGCTGAACCCTGGAAGTATCGCCTTGACCAATTCGCCCGCGATTTTCGCCCCCAATTGGCGGCGCTGGCCTGGGGTTTTCATCTCGCCAACCCCGATAGCACCGACGTTCTCGGCATTGACCTCAAACCCCAACCCCATTTTGTCACCTGTCCCCGCCGCGCCGTCGAAGCCCTCAACCACAACGTCGCCCAGCAACTTCAGGAAATTTTGGGCATTCTCGATGCCCATGATCCCACCAAGGAGGTATTTATCTTGGCGATCGGCGAAGGCCAAATTAAGCTGCTCTATTTTGAATCCGATCCCCTCCCTCCCGATGCCTACGCCACGTTAGAAGAGCCACCTTTAGAACTGTTGATGATCCAATTAGAAGATGAACTAATCGCCCGCTTTCCCGCAGCAGGAGAAGGCGATCCTCCCCCTGCTCCTCCTAAACCCCCCAAGCCCGAAGAATTTTTATAGCCTAAATCCGTTTCGTCAACACCTGCCAATAGGCCGCCGCCACCTGTTGGGGCGTGTAATGTTGATCCAGATAATGCCGTCCCGCATCCCCTAAGGATTTCACCCATTGGGGATTGCGAGCTAAAGCCTGGATATAAGCCGCTAAACCCACCGCATCCCCACTTTCAAAGGCTTGACCACAGCGGGCATTGCGGAGAATTTGCCGTAGGTAGGAATGGCGCTCACAAATGGCCGCCACCGGGCGACCCGCCGCCAAAATGCCATAGAGCTTACTGGGGGCGACTAAGCCTTCTAATCCAGGACTGATGCTGACCAGAGCCAGATCGCAGGCCGTTAAAGAATAGGGCAGCACGGCTTTATCTTGGTAGGGCAAAAACCGGCAATGGGTAAGTTGCGATCGCGCCACCCGCTCCATACAAGCCTGTAACTGCGCCCCCCGACCAATAAACACAAACTGAATCGGCTCATCCCGCAATAATTCCGCCGTTTTCAAGATCGTTTCCAGATCATGGCAGCGCCCCAAATTGCCGGAATATTGCACCGTGAACCGATCCACACAGCCATAGCGCTGGGCAAACCAGTTATCTGATTTTTCCATCGGGTAGATTAACTGGGGATCTGCCCAACTGGGAATCACCGTGATCCGATTTTCTAAATCGGGGGCTTTGGCAAGAACGCGATCGCGCATCGAAGAGCTTAAAACAATAATCTGCTCCGCGTGCTTCCAAATATGGTGATTCAGCCAATCCCAAGCCTTCACCAAGGGATGGCGAGCCGGAAACACATCCAACGCCACCGCCACATCAGGATAAAGATCATAAAGCAGGCAAATATAGGGCAACCCCAGCAGCCGATGGGCCAAATAGCCCATCACCGGCAGATAGGGCGGTTCACTCGTCACCACCAACAGTTCCCGACGATGGGCGGCTCGGATGAGATGAATCGCGGTGCGTAAGCAAAATAGCAAGCCATTCACCGCCCGCCCCCGAATCCGCAGCGGCCACATCCGCGATACGCGCGATCGCTGCACATGGACTTTATCGTGAATTTCCCGCTTCGGCGCAGAGTCCGCATCAAAGGCATAGCCCGGTTGCCCCGTAAACACCCGCATTTTTAGCCCCATGCGGCTAAGGTGAATGGCTAACTCCGCAATCAGTTGCCCCGTAGCGGCATAGTCCGGGGGGTAGAACTGTGTCACGATCAACACATGGCGGCGAATGCCACTAATCATCGGCAAAGATATCTCCGGATGACGCGATCGCCCAGCGAAGGAAGGAGAAGAGGGAAGATGGGACTCGGTATGGTCTAACATGCTGCGATTAACCAACCAAAGCGAGGGAATGGGCAGGATGAGGGCGCAGGGTCGGGGGGGTCATAGAAGGACTACAAGCTACAATAACGAGTTTACGGAAAGAATGTCCCACAATCAGCGGAGATGCTTCCAGGGGAGACCCCCCATGATCAAATTAGTCTAAAGTTAATCCAAAACTTGCCGGACGTGGGTAGGACGGGTAAAGTTGCCCTGATGTGCGATGCGATCCTCTGTGAGTAAGCGGTCTTGCCCCTTGCTCGCTTAATGGCCGTTTCCATGGTATAGTAGAAAGTCTAAACGAGGGCGCGTAGCTCAGTGGATAGAGCACCAGATTCCGGTTCTGGGTGTCGGGAGTTCGACTCTCTCCGCGCTCGTTAGTTGTTTTTTTATCAAGTTGTGATACACTGCCCAGGCTTCGCCAGAGGCAGTGCATTGCCATTAACCTAGCTGGGCTGCTGTCATGGGGTGAGGCGATGCCAGACAAGCTCTGTCTGGAATTGTGGCTTGATCTCAAAATACCCCGTTTTAACAGGGGAGTAGGTCAAAATTGGCACAGGGGATGGAAGGCGGTGAGGGGTTGGGCCTATCCTAAAGCATTGTTGTTTTTGACCCTGCACCCATGGCTCCCCCCGATTTTTACCCCGATCGCCAGCGTCCCCTAGCTACCCGACTTTTTCAATCCCTGGCCTTTGCCTTGGCTTGGTGGAAATTTCAATTGCGGTTGCGGGTCAGTTGGGAGGATGTGGCTAAATTGCGGCAATTGCGGGGGAATCGCGTCATCCTTTTGCCCAACC
The DNA here is from genome assembly GCF_034932185.1 of Spirulina sp. CCNP1310. Taxonomy (NCBI): domain Bacteria; kingdom Bacillati; phylum Cyanobacteriota; class Cyanophyceae; order Spirulinales; family Spirulinaceae; genus Spirulina; species Spirulina sp. CCNP1310. The sequence continues at coordinate 29,981 of NZ_JAYGHW010000044.1, forward strand.
ATCCGACGTTCAATGATCCTGTTGTCTTATTTCTCCTTTCTGCTCAGGCGGGGGAGATTTTTTATTACCTATCGGCCTATGCCAACTTTAAAGGGCTAACGGGGAAACTCTTGCAACGGTTGGGGGCCTATTCGATTAAGCGGGGCGTGGGCGATCGCACCAGTATTGCCTACACATTGAATCTGTTAGAAACAAAGCCTGATTGTCGGTTAGTCATTTTTGCGGAAGGGGGCTGTTCTTTTCAAAATGATACGGTGATGGCCTTTCGTACTGGGGCGGTACAGTTGACGATGCAGGCCATGGCTCGCATTGTTAAACAAACCGGCGAGATCCCCAATATTTACCTCTTGCCGGTGAGTTTGAAATATCGCTACACCCGGCCCATGAATCCTGTGATTGAAAATTCCCTCACCGCCTTAGAAAAAGCCCTCGGTATTACTCCCGAAATTCTCGATTTTTACCCCCGATTGCGGGCCATTGGCGAATGTGTGGCGGCACAATTTGAGCGGGAATATATTGGCCATCTGCTCCAAGGCAGTTTAAATGAACGGATTGAGGAGATCCGGACAGCAATGCTCAACATTTGCGAGCGGGATATTGGTCTTGATCCGATGCCAAGCTTGCCATTGCGGGAGCGGGTCTATCGGGTGCAGGCGATTGTGGAGGAGCAGGAAAACCCCAGTGCAGAATTACAGAAAATTTATCAAAGTACAGTGCGACTGTTAAATTTTGATGCCCTCTACGATGGCTATGTGGCGGCGGCTCCCACCGCAGAGCGGTTCCTCGATACCCTCACCCGTTTAGAAAGGGAAGTATTCAACATTGATAAACCGGAACCCAAGGGCGATCGCCTCGCCTATGTAAAATTGGGGGATCCGGTTAATTTAGCGGATTATTACGGGGCCTACCGGGGCGATCGCACCGCTACCGTCGAACAACTCACCGCTCAAATGCAACAAATCGTACAGGCGAATTTAGATATTTTGGCAGGAGGTTAATGTAGGGGCGAAAAATTTTTCGCCCCCCCTACCTCTTTTCTCGCTTCTCTTTCCTCTCCGCTCTCAAGGCAAATACTCCATCAATTGATGCGCCTCTGGATTGTGGGGAAATTCTGCGAGGATTGTCCTGAGGGTTTGGCGGGCTGCGTCCCATTGTTCGGCATTCATTTGGGCGTTGGCAATGCCCAATTGGGCTTGGAGATGTTGGCGACCGATATCGGGGGGGAGATGGCGTAGGGCGGTTTGAAAGGCGGCCATGGCCTCCCTCGATTCCCCCATGCCGTTCAAACTTTCCCCTAAACCAATCTGGAATTGGGGCTGATCGGGCCAGTTGCGTACTGCTTGACGGTAGAGGGTCGCGGCTTCTGACCATTGGCTGCGGCCTAAATAGATTTCACCGGCTAAATCAAGGGCGATCGCCTCCCTTTCTTTTGCCCCCAATGTATCTAAACCGGTATGAAATCCCACGACTTTTCGCAGTGCCTCCAGGGCTTGACTCTCTTCCCCCTGCCAAAGCAAAAATTTGGCCCAATCGTAATAACCCCAAATCAAATCGGGATCGAGGGCTAATGCTTTTTCATAGGCTGCTGCGGCATCACTAAACCGGGCTTCTTTTTCATACAAAGGAGCAATGGCGAGATAGTTATAGGCAAAATCGGGATTGGCTTCAATATTGCGCTCATAAACTTCTAAGCCCCGCAACCAAAACCCCAAATCCGTTAAGGTTGTGGCGAGTTCATACTGGGTATGGGCATGAATTTGATCTGGGGCTGTGCTCATCGGGCCTCGGTAGCCGTTGCCGCGAATGCCTCCATCGGTGACGGGTTCCCCTAGGGGCGTATAGGCGCGACTCGCCAAACTGGGTACGATAAACCCATAACGAGGTTCCAAGGCGATCGCGGTGTGATAGGTTCCCAATGCCGCGAGGGTTTGCCCCCCTTGGATTTGGACTTGGGCGAGTTTGAAGCGTAACCCGGTGGGGTTGTGGAGTTCACCCGGTAGGTTGAGGGCTTGGCTATAGGCGGCGATCGCCCCTTCAAATTCTTCTAAACATAGGAGCGCATCCCCCAGGGCCTCGGCTTCGGGGGCGGTTTGGGGGGAAAGGGCAAGATTGCGCTGTTCCCAACAAATGGCCGCTAGGGCCGGGTCTTGGCGGGGAACCGCCGCCACGGGTTGCCCAACGGCCCAAAGGCATAACCCAGCGATCGCCGCTGCTTTGATCATGGTGGAATTTTTCAAACGCTAATCATTGGATTTTAGGGGCAATTTTCAGGATTGGCAGTGATTACTTAGGTTTTTGGGTGGCAACGACGTGATCGCCAATGAACTGCACCAAAGGCCGAAATAGGTCTGTGAGTTCCGCTCGGCTCACGGTCAAACAGGGGAAGGGGCGATCGCCCCCCCAACCTCCACACCAAACGACAAGAATATCTCGACAATTCTGAATTTGTATTCATGAGCCGAGCGAGCATAGGATTAAAATAATGGACAAGTCATTTGATCATCTGAAAGTATGGACTGGATTGCCATCGTCTCTGCTGGTGCTGCTGCTACTGCGGCTTGGATCGCGTGGGAGCATCTTAAGCACGAAAAAGCGAGTAGCCAAACAACGCGACACATCACGGCGACACCGACTCCAGCCCCGCCGGCATTTCCGACGACCTATGGGGCTACGTCTAATGCGTCACTGGAGAGCGAGGTGGGCGCAGACTATCGCCCACTTCGGGATCTTTTGGCTGCCCAACGCTTCAAAGAGGCGGATAAGGAGACATGGCGTGTGATGTTGTGGGTGGCGGATCGGGAAAAGGAAGGGAACTTCCGAGAGGAGGATATTGAACAGTTTCCCTGTCGCGATCTGCAAACGATCGACCGTCTTTGGGTACAGCACAGCAACGGGCGCTTTGGGTTTAGCGTCCAGAAGCGGATTTATAATGAGGTTGGCAAAGATCTTGTAAAGCTAGCCGACCGTGTAGGATGGCGAAAGGGAGAAGAGTGGATGAAGTACGAAGACTACAAATTCGAGTTAAGGGCCCCGGTGGGACACCTCCCTGTGGGGTTTCCAACTATACCGGCTTCTATACTTTTTGGGGCAGGTGTGTTGTGCAACGTTGGTTGGGTTTATTCTCTTCTCTCGCGTCGAGACTTGTGAATTGTAATCTATAAAGGCTACAGAGTTTTTTTAAGAATCATTAACCCGTTGATTTTCACGAACCCATACGGGGTCGGGCTTTTCGATACCTGGCACTGGCATTTCACAGCCAAGACTGAGGCGCGGATTGGGGGGAAGGAACCCAATTTGTCCCGCTAAAATGGAGAACACCATCACCACTCCCCCACCATGCCCAACACCATCACCATCGACATTCCCGACTACACCTATCAACGCCTCCTCCACACCGCCCAAGCCACCCAAAAAAACCTCACCGAAATTATCCTCCGCGTCCTCGAAATCGGTAGCCCTCCCGACTGGCAAGACATCCCCCCCGAATATCAAACCGATGTCGCCGCCCTCGATCGCCTCCCCGACCCCGACCTATGGCAAATCGCCCGCAGCCAACAAGCCCCCGACCAAATGCAGCGTTATGACGAACTCCTAGAACGCAATCAAGCCGGCACAATCACCCCCGCCGAACAACTCGAACTCAGCCAGCATCGTCAAGATGCTGAACGCCTGATGCTCTGCAAAGCCCAAGCCATAGTCCTGCTCCGCTGGCGAGGACATTCCATTCTGGATCTCCAATAAATGTCTCCCTACATTCCCACCGAACTGCGTCAACAGATTCCCTCGTGTCATGGCTCTGCCGTGACATGCGCCTTCAGCGGCTCCTCCGCCTGGGAAGGAGGCAGCGCCTCCAATGGGCATTACTTGGCAGAGCCAAGTAACGAGATCCGATCTACAATAGTACATCGTAGCACATCTTTATCAAAGCTACTCCATCAACAGAGGAGAACAATTGTCAGCACCCCGCACTGAAGTGACGGGGCTTCATGCCTCTAGCTTTGGTTAGCTGACCAGCCTAAGCCTTAACTGGCTACGTTTTTGAGGTCATGACACCTACAGATGCTTTCCAGTTTGTAGCTCTGTCGTTAACGGTTAAACAGTTGAAGCTGGGATGTAGACAGTGCCGTTAGCTCAACAAGCCTTGAAAACCTTGGCGAGGAAACCATTACCCGTTCTACGGAGATTTCCATGTCCAACTTTGTGTTTGTTCTAGACACTAATAAGCAAATGCTCAATCCAGTCCATCCGGGAGAGGCTCGGTGTTTGCTAAGTCAGGGAAAGGCTGCGGTGTTCCGCCGATATCCTTTCACCATCATATTGAAACAGGAGGCAGAATCTGAAATCAAACCTCTACAGTTAAAGATTGATCCCGGCTCGAAGACCACTGGGCTAGCCATTCTCAATGGTTCAAAGGTCGTTTGGGCGGCAGAGCTTACCCACCGAGGGCAAGCCATCAGAAATGCTTTGCTAAGTCGTAGCCAACTGCGGAGGGGGAGGCGCAATCGCAAAACCCGCTATCGTGCGCCTCGGTTTCTCAACCGCACCCGCGCTGAAGGATGGTTAGCGCCTTCTCTAATGCATCGGGTCAAAACTACCCTGACATGGGTTAATCGGCTATGCCGTTATGCTCCCATTGCGGGTATCTCACAAGAGTTAGTCCGGTTTGATACTCAGGTAATTCAGAACCCTGAGATTAGCGGCACTGAATACCAGCAGGGGACTTTGGCAGGCTATGAGGTCAGGGAATACCTGCTAGAGAAGTGGGGACGCAAGTGCGCCTACTGCAAGGCTGAAAACACACCATTGCAGATAGAGCATATTCAACCTCGCTCGAAAGGCGGTTCTGATAGGGTGTCTAACCTGACGCTAGCTTGCGAACCGTGCAACAAGGCAAAGAGTAATCTGCCTGTCCAAGAGTTTTTATCAGGCAAGTCTGACCTACTGAAGCGCATTTTGGCACAGGCCAAAGCACCACTTAAGGACGCTGCTGCGGTCAACTCTACCCGATGGGCGTTATTCAAGGCACTAAAAGAAACAGGTCTACCTGTTAGCACTGGCTCAGGGGGGCAAACCAAATACAACCGAACTCGGCTCAATCTGCCTAAAACTCATTGGCTGGATGCTGCCTGTGTGGGAATGGTCAATCGGCTAGAAATTCTCACGACTCAGCCTTTGTTGATTAAAGCAACTGGGCATGGGACACGTAAGATGTGCGGCACTGATAAATATGGGTTTCCCTTTCGCCATCGGTCAAGAGTACAGATACACAAGGGTTTCCAGACTGGTGACATCATTGTTGCAAATGTCACGGCAGGCAAGAAGATTGGCTCCTACTTAGGACGAGTTCTTTGCCGTGCCTCTGCCAGCTTCGACATAGCAACCAAGATGGGTAAGGTGGCTGGGATCAGCCACAAATACTGTAAATCAATTCATAAGAGGGACGGTTATGCCTATGGACTCTGAAGGTTGCGGGCGGCTAAAGCCGCTTGAGTCGGTTTTCCTCCCCGCTCTGAAGAGACGGGGCTTCCAACCCTCCCAGGAGCTTTTACGTGAACATTCGAGCCGTGATTGAATGGGATGCAGAATCTCAATCCTATTCTGCAACCTGTCCAGAACTCAATTTTATTTCGTCTTGTGGTGATACAAAGAATGAAGCACTGATCAATCTTAAAGATGCAATCCAATTAATGTTAGAACCGCTTCCAGATAAATTTTTATCAGAAAATTCAATCCAAGAAGTCGTTGAATTTGCACTTTAGCGGATTTTTAGATGTCACCTAAAATGCCGCGATTGACGGCTAAGCAAATTATTAAAAAGCTGAAAGCTGCTGGCTTTGTTGAGGTTTCTCAAAGTGGCTCACATTTGAAGTTATTCAATATAGAAACTCGTAGAACGGCCATTGTGCAAATTCATACAAAAATAATCGCAATTGGCACAATGAAGGCGATTGAAAAACAAGCTAATGTTTCGTTGTCTTAGCTTGAATCGTGCATCAGCCAAATTTTAATCCGATACCTGGCACTGGGATTCCTCGATCCTGTAACCCACTTTGTCATGGCTCTGCCGTGACATGCGTCTTCAGCGGCTCCGCCGCCTGGGGAGGAGGCAAAGCCTCCAATGGGCATTACTTGGCAGAGCCAAGTAACGAGATTTCATTGCCCTGGTGTGCGTTTTTTCTGAGCGATCGCATTCGGTTCAGTCCCCAACAGTGGATTATTGCATGCCTACAATAAGGGAGTGTGAACCGACAGGCACAATGCTAAAAACTCCCGTATCCCCTCAACCCCTTTTCCTGGAATTGCCCCCAGACCTCGCCCTACAGGTCACGCCGGAACAGTTCGCCGCCCTGGCCGTGACCAATCGTGATCTCAGACTCGAACGCACTGCAACCGGAGCATTAATCGTGAACCCACCCACTGGCGGCATCTCTGGCCATCGGAACTTCGATATCCTCAGCCAACTCGGACGTTGGTTTGAAGCGAATGAGTCCCTTGGTCTTGTGTTCGACTCATCCACGGGGTTTGCATTGCCCAACGGTGCGAATCGTTCCCCCGATGCCTCGTGGGTGCGGCGCGATCGCTGGGATGCCCTCACGCGGGAACAGCAGGAGGGGTTTGTTCCCCTCTGTCCGGATTTTGTTGTGGAGTTGCGATCGCGCAGCGACAGTTTAAACACCACTCGCGCCAAACTCCAAGAATATCTCAACAACGGCACACAATTAGGCTGGCTCATCGACCCCCAAAACCAACGGGTAGAAATTTATCGCCCCGGTTGCGAGGTTGAAACCCTAGACCGCCCCGATATGCTCTCCGGTGAACCAATCCTGCCCGGATTTATCTTAAAATTGCAACGAATTTGGGCGTAAAGGGTTGGTGGATGTCAATGCAGCACGATTTCCCCTAAACTAGGCACATTGCCCAACTGAGATGCACCCCAGATAATTTTTGAACGAGGATAACAGGATGACTTCAATACTGATCAAAAACAAAGTTCTGCAAGAGATAGACCTGATTCCAGAAGACAGGTTAATTGATTTGTATAACTTTATTCACGATTTCAGACTAGGCTTAGAAAAATCACAAAAGACAAACAATAAACCCATTTCCGCCTTTGCCGGTTGCTGGCAAGATATGCCCGATGAAATATTTAATGATTTCACCACAGAAATAAAACAACGTCGCCAGCAAGCCTTCACGCGGAGAAGGGGAGATGAAAGCATCGCTCGTTGATACTAATATTTTGTCCCACTTCTTTCGAGGAAATCCTCAAGTTGCTGCTAAATTTGAAGCCTACTTGCAAGAGCATGAAACGTAAGGATTCAGGTACTTGAAACGCAGTCACAGCAAGGCTTTCAAAATCGAGGTGAGTTCTAAACTAACAGTTCATTCTCAATAAGTACGCAAGACTAGGGGTTACAGCCTTGTTTATTGAGAATGAAAAAATAGCTCAAAATAACTGAAACCCATACTGAGCAATGCTTACAGCCAAATTCTCATGACCTGAATGCTTACCATGAAACGATCAACTTTAGCATCATCACCTATTATGAAATAGTCAGCGGATTAAAACATCGTGATGCCCACAATCAACTCACCCTCTTTCTGGAGTTTGCTGCTCAAAACACCATACTCCCTTTGACCCCAGAAGTTGCCGACGTTGCGGCAGAAGTGTACTCCGATTTGAGAAAGTGTGGGCAGCCAATTGATGATATTGATCTATTGATCGCCGGGACAGCCATTGCTAATCAGCTAGTCCTGATTACAGATAACCGTAAGCATTTTGATCGGATCGTCCAGTTGGAAGTTGACAACTGGATTAAAAGCATCAATCAGTAATATTCGCCCCTCGTGCCATAGCTCAGGACTTAGGGTTTTGGGCGGCAACGACCCGATCCGCGCTAGCGTACCGATCGCCAATGAACTGCACCAAAGGGCGAAACACCTCCACCAATTCCCCCCGGCTCACCGTCAAACAGGGGAAAGGGCGATCGCCATAATCCACCCCCACTTGCAAGGGGAACACCGGCTCCGGCTCCAGGGAAATAAACCCACCCCCCGCCGCCTGCACTAGGGGCCAAACCCCCGCAATATCCCAAATTTTCGGCGTAGCCTCCACTCCCCCCAAGGCGGCCCCACAGGCTACGAGGGAAATGTTATAGCTGGCCACGCCGATCATGCGAATCTTGCAGGGGAAGGGGGCCTTTAAAATATCCGTGCTGCGGGCGCAAAGGTTAAACAAATGGTTTTGGCTCGGCTCGTCGTCACTGGTTTGGATCGGCTGTTGATTGAGATAAGCCCCCGTCGGCCCCGTTAGCCCCGATTCCCCATACCAATAGCCGTGGAACGTCTGGCGCAATTGGGGGAAATGGATAAAACCAAACACCGGCACACCCCGATAGAGCAGACCGAGGGAAATGCCCCAAACGGGAATCCCCCGCGTGAAATTCGTCGTGCCGTCGATGGGGTCAATCACCCAGCACCAATCGGTAGCGGGGAAAATATGGAGGGTTTCCTCGCTGAGAATGCCGTGGTCGGGGAAACGGTGGGCGATCGCCTCCCGGATCCTGCGATCCGACCATTGATCCGCCTGGGTGACAAGGGTGCCATCGGGTTTGCGCACCGCCTGTAACCGGCCAAATTGCGGCACGAGATAATCACTCACCTGGGTTGTGATCTCAGTACAAAAATCGAAAATATCGCGCCAAAACTGTTCCATGGGTGATCTCGTGTCAGGCATCCGTTGATTAGTATCGGGCATTTTCGGGCTTAATCCAGTTCTGATTCCATGACAGTGGCGATCGCCACCCGCGTATTTTCCCGAAACTCCGCCACATCCACCCGGCCTAAAATGCCAATGGCCACCACCATACTCACCGCCTGCAAGCCAAACACAAACCCATAGGCCGCCAAGGGTTGACTAAAAATCGATTGACCAATATCGAGAATCACCCCCCCGGAAAAAATGGCAATCCCACGGGCGATCGCCTGAGAAAGCCCCCAAGCCCCCACAAACGTCCCTGCCGTCTCCGCCGTCGTCAAATCCAGCATCAAACTAATCGAGCCAATCGTGGCCATCCCCGCCGCCAAGCCAAAGACAATCATCATCGCCTTCAACACCATCACATCTTGGGTCAACCCCGCCGCAATAATCAACCCAAAGGACACCGCCACCAACCCACAGCCCAACTTCGTCACCATTTTTTTACCAAAGCGGGGAATCAGCCAAAACCCCGTCGCACTATAACCGAGCAAAATCCCCACCCCCCAAAAGGAATTTAAAGCCGTCGTTTCCCCAATACTCATGCCAAACACCTCCCCCCCGTAGGGTTCCAGCACCGCCTCTTGTAAAAACAGGCCAATGGTGAGGATCAGCAAAAAGCTAAAGAAAATACCCGTTTGGCGGCTAGAAGTGAGGATGCGCAATGTATCCCGCAGCGTGACACTATCTTCGCGGTTGCGAGCGTTGGAGCGGCGGCTAAAACGGGAATATTTGCGCTCAATGCCCCAGGTGGCGATCAACGTTAGTAGGAAGAAAACCAAAGGAACGACGATAAATAAACCGCTGATCGGGCCGTAGAGCGTCACCAGCGGATCTCCTAACCCATCCTCCGGCACAAAAATCTTGCTCCAAATCGCCCCCGAAATCCCCCCAATCACAATCCCCACCATCAACTGCGACCAAACGATCGCCACCAGCTTCGACCGTTGGGCCTCATCGGACACATCCACCAACAGCGCCGTAAACGGGATTGAGCAAGCACTAATGGCAAACCCATAGGCCAGGAAAATCACCCCCAACAGGCTCCCCCAGAGCAAAATTTGCGGATCCTGCCAAGACCAGCCCCCCAACA
>NZ_JAYGHW010000045.1:0-33243 GCF_034932185.1 Spirulina sp. CCNP1310
TGGAAGTGCAGTAATGTATGGAGCCGAGGCATCCTAACAGACCGAGGGCTTGACCTCTAAAAATCTTGTTTACTTATGCAGTCTTGAAGGTATAGCTGGTGTCTAAGGCGTAGTGGAACCACTCCGATTCCATCCCGAACTCGGTTGTGAAACACTTCTGCGGCGACGATACTTGGGGGGTTGCCCCCTGGCACAATAGCTCGATGCCAGCTTTATATTTCTGAAAAACCCCCACGATATTTTCGTGGGGGTTTTTCCGTGGGCATTGGCAGGCGAAGGGGCGAAAATTTTTTTGCCCCTACATTAATTGCAGTATCTGATGAAGCGGATTTCAGATGAGAGGATTTTTAGATGGAATGCCTACTGTACGGGGATAGCGATGGGGAGTTGGGGCTATTTTTTGTAGGTAAAGACAATGGCGAATACTGTTGGTGATCGGGGTTGCGAAGGATTCAATGGCTAGAATGGTGCCTCCTAATTGTTCAGCGGCAGATTGGAGACGATCGCCCTCCCCTTCTGGCCAATGACCTTGATAAAGCACGGCAATTCCACCAATTTTCAAATAGGGTAGGGCATATTCGGCACAAACCGGGGGGGAAGCAACGGCGCGAATCAACGCAATATCATATTGAGCGCGGTGACTGGGGACATGGGCGATCGCCTCTGCTCGTCCAGCAACGCCTTGGACATTGTTCAATTCCAGGTTAGCAACAGCATCATGGAGAAACTGAATTTTTTTTTGGGTTGAATCTAATAGGGTGACATGATGATCAGGGTAAAGAATGGCCAGGGGCAGCCCTGGAAATCCTCCCCCTGTGCCAATATCAATGATTTTGGATCCGGGTTGCTCAAAACCCCAGCGATGGAGGGGGCGTAACCCTGCTACAGAATCCCACAGGTGTTTTTCCCAAAATTCTGCCGGTGCTAACAAACGGGTTAAGTTCAGGTGTTGATTCCCGATGCAAATGATCTGGTAAAGTTGCTCAAATTTTTCCATCTGAGCCATTGTCGGCTGCCACTGGAGGGAAGCTTGCCACAGACTAAAATAATCTGCTGGTAATTGGGGCAATGTTTCGAGGGGATGGTTCATTGGCTCACATCGTCATGGGGAGGGAATGATTGTTCCACGTGCCAGAATGTTGATCCGGGTTCAGTGGGACGATTAAGGCGTAAGGATAAGCCAAAGCCTGAGCCGGCTGATGCTGCAATCACACTGGTCATCAGCAGAGCACCTACTGGGAACCGTTCACCAGCGCGATCGCTGACCTTGGTTTTTGTTTTCTTGACTTTCGTTTGAGTCTGTACCCGTGGCTCGGGTTTGGCTGTGGCTTTGGATTTAGCTTTGAGTTTCTTCTCTGCTTGGGGCCGGGTTTTTGCGGTGGGTGAACTTTTGAGCTTGGATTCTGGCTGAAGGGTTGGGGCTGGGGTTTTCTGAACCGTCAGGGGAGGAATTCCTGGTTCCACAGGCTGGGGTTTCTGCTCGCTTTGCTCCAATTCATCCAAGGGCGGGGGGGCGATCGCCCCCTTTAACTGAGCTAACCAAGGAGCGATCGCCCGTTGGCGCTGTTTAGCCTCTGGTTTTAAGGCAGCAAAAATTGCGGTTTGGAAGGCAACGGGCAACCCTTCGGGTAAGCGTGACCAGTCTTGAGCAGGAATATGCTCCAAGAGGGGGGCCGGGGGCGGCGATTCTCCGGTGAGGAGAAAATACAACGTTGCTCCAAGACTGTAAAGATCAGCCTGAGCTGTCACCGTTGCTTTGGGGTTGCATTGCTCTAAAGCCGCGTAACCTGGAGCGACAATATTGGCATGACTTTGGGTGATTTCCGGAGTCAGTTCACAAACTAAACTGACATCAACCAACACAACATCCTGGGTTTCAGGACGATAAACGATGTTGCGCGGTTGGATATCAAGATGTTTCAACCCCGCTTTATGTAGTGCCATAGCTGCTGAACCGATTTGGTGCAACCAATGGACAGCAATTGCTAGAGGCACTGGCCCTTCTTGGCTGATTTTGTCCAATAAGGTTGGGCCAATGATCTGGTCATAGACCACATAGGGAAAATTATCTTCAGCAAAACTTTCCCAAATAGCCGGTAAATGGGGATGAGGGCAGGCGGCTAATCGCTTGGCTAATCCCAAGACTTGTTTCCGAAACTGCCCAAATTGTTCATGTTCCGCTAAACTCGCCGCCAAGGTTTTAATGATCACCGGGCGACTGGAGGTGACTTCAATCGCCGGATAGGTTGCCGTAAAAATTCCCTGGCCAATGGTGGGTTTTAGGCTGTACTTATAATCGTTGCTCATTGAGTCAAAAAATCCTCAGGTTGTTCAAGACGATGCCTTAACCCCCCATCATAGGCTCAGATCCGATAGCACAGCCATGTCACTGGCAAAATACTGAGTCCCATTGCGACCAGCAAAATGCTGATCTCCATTGAAAGATCACATCGGCTTGCGATCTGAAAATTTTCAATGATGGGGATCTGTTTGGGGATAGTGCCGCTGCACATAGTCTATAGCTTGAGAGCGAGTTTTGACCATGCCATCAAGGGTTGCCCCCAAGAGTTGATCAAGAATTTGACGATACAAGGGGCCACGGGGATAGCCCAGTTGTTGGAGATCCCCGCCATTTAAGGGAGAACGCTCTACTGACCATTGAGTTAAGTATTGCCAAATGCGTTGTCGTACTGAGCGAGGGACTTGGGTCAAGAGGCCCACCAATAACGTGCGATCTATCGGTTGGAGAATCTGGACAATTTGGCTTGGGGATAAAGGATCACCTAAAGCTACAGTGATCTGTGATTTCACTCCCTGCCATTGGGCTAACCGTTGACAACTGGCCAGGGGCAACTGAAGCTGATCCGCCGCCCGCAAGGCTTCAGGAGTGGGGAGTTGGGAGAGTAACAATTCCAGTTTTAGTAGCCAGGGGGGAAACTGGGGAGAATACTCCCATTGGCGCAGGCCACGATCTAAAAGACGTAACTGCCGAGCCACGGTTCGCGTCAGAGCCAACTGAGGATGGAGACAGCCCAATGCTCCCAAATCCTGGAGTAGTTGCAAGGCCCCTAACCAATGGGGGGTGGTGAGAATATATTGCAATTCTGCCCGTAAGCGGGTGGTGAGGGCAGGGGCCTTGGGATCATGGGCCAGGGAACGATTGTAGACTCCGCTTTCAATGGCATAGCGGATCAAATCCACGGTTTGGGCTTCCAATTTGAACCCCAATCGCACGGCAAACCGCACGGCGCGATAAATCCGAGTCGGATCTTCGATAAAGCTGTTAACGTGAAGGACGCGAATCAAGCGCGATCGCAAATCCCCCATCCCCCCGAAAAAATCCAAAATTTCCCCCTCCCGGGGGGACGTGAGCCGCAGGGCCATGGCATTGATTGTAAAATCCCGGCGGTAGAGGTCTTGACGAATCGAACTGGCTTCCACCTCAGGATTGGCCGCCGGATAGGGATAAAACTCCGTCCGCGCCGTGGCAATATCCACCGCCAACGATCCTAACCGGGGATCTTGATGCCACAGTAACGCCGCCGTTTGGAATGCCCCATGCACCGAGAGCCGCGCCTGGGGATACCACTGCTGAATCGCTTTCGCCAACTCCACCCCTGCCCCCGCCTCAGCGGCCCGATGGAAGCCGTCCACCACCAAATCCAAATCCTGCACTAAGGGTAAAGGTTCTTCTCGCCCTTGATGGAGCAGGAGATCCCGCACCACCCCGCCCACAATATAGAGATGCCAACCCCGCTCGGTAGCCGATTGAGTCAACTGCTGTAAAAAATTGCCTAACGCCGGCCCGAGCAATTGTTGGGGGTCGGAGAGAGGGCAGCGGGCTAAAGTTTGATGTGTGGGAGAACGATCTGCGATGGGCAAAGCCCGGTCGAAGACCATCGCCCCCCCATCCCCCTCCTCCCCTTGGAACCGTTGGCGGAGCACATCAGTACGAGTCACAATCCCCAATAATTTCCCCCCCTCCACGACGGGCAACCGCCCCACATCCTGTTCAACCATTAAGCTTTCAATTCTGGGGAGATGGTCATCGGGGCCAATGGTGTGGAGGTTGCGGCTCATGTAGGCTTTGACCGGCGCATGGCCAAAGCCGTGATGGAGGGCCAGATCCAAATCCCGCCGGGAAATGATTCCCACCAGTTGATCCTGTTCATCAACCACCGAAAGGCCGGAATGACCGTAGCGCAGGAGAATCCGCTGGGCCGTGGTGATGGTGGTTTCGGGGCGGATCGTGCGTACCGGGGAGGACATTAAATCCCGCGCTGTGAAAGGCGGGGGGATTTGGGCGATCAATTGGGCCAATAACTCTGGAAATGTCTCAAGGGTAGGATCATGGATGGCCGCTGCCGCTGCTTGGCTATGGCCGCCGCCCCCCCAAGGGGCAAAGAGACGATGCAGATTGGTGTGGGGGATGCGCGATCGCCCGATCACCGTTAATCGTTGGGCTTGGCCCCGGTGATAGCGATGGCCCAACAGCAGGCCATGGCTTTCGGTCAGATCCATCAATCGCTCCGCCAAGCTGGATAGACCGGGGATAAAATTGGGCGTTTCTAGATAAATGGAGGCGATCTGATAGCCCTGCACGGTGATCGTTTCTAACTGCTCTAACGCCGTTGCCAGCAGTTTTTGCAACGTGGGCGTGAGGCCAGGATCGAGATACTCCCGCAAAGTGGGTAAACTGGCCCCCTGCTCCAGTAACCAGGCCCAAGCCCGGACATCGCGGGGGGTGGTTTGTTCAGAGGTGAGGGAAGCGGTATCCACATGAATCCCCAAGGCCATCACCGTTGCCTCCACCACCGTCGGCTGGCAATGGTGCGATCGCAACTGCTCCACCACCAACGTCGTACTCGCCCCCACCGCCTCCACATGGCGGATCGTCGCCGGAATATCCCCCACCGCTTCGAGATGGTGGTCATAAACCGTAATGTGATCTAACTGGGGGAGATCGAGCCAAGCCTTTGCCCCACCGAGGCGATCGCGCCCTTGGGTATCCACCACCGTTAGGGAGCGGATGCGTTGCGGATTGACGCTGCGCCGCTCAATCAGAGTCAACTCATCGCGATAGAGGGCTAAAAACCGCTTCACCCCCGGATGGGCCCCGCCGGTCAGCACCACTCTCCCCCCAGGGATCAGCCGGGTTAACCCCACCGCTGCCCCCAGGGTGTCAAAATCCGCCATTTGATGACACAGCATTAAATCCATGGGGGGGAGTGGGAAGTGAGCAAAAATATTGAGAGCTACATCTACGGATAGAACGCCAACGTCGGTAAACCCAAGGTTTCCGGCCAGCCCATCATGATATTGAGGCACTGCACCGCCTGCCCGGATTGTCCCTTAATCAGGTTATCAATGGCGGAGAGGACGATGACGCGATCGGTGCGATTATCCACGGCTACACCGATGTAACAGACGTTCGTCCCGGCGGCCCATTTGGTTTGGGGATAGACCCCCGCCGGCAGAATTTTAACGAAGGGAGAGGAACGATAGAAGGCTTTATAGATCGTGAGGAGATCTTCCCGTACCAAGCCCGGATCCCGGAGCGTGGCGTAGACGGTGGCGAGGATGCCTCGCACCATGGGGATGAGGTGGGGGGTGAATTGGATACGCATCGGGTGGCCCGCTAATTCACTACACACCTCCTCAATTTCCGGCGTGTGGCGGTGCGCCCCAGCCACCCCATAGGCTCCAAAGGAGTTACCGGCTTCGGCGAGGAGCATCCCCACCTTGGCTTGGCGACCGCCGCCGGAGGCCCCGGATTTGGCATCAATAATCGCGGTTTCCGGGAGAATTAACCCCTGTTTGAGGAGAGGGGCGATCGCCAATAAACTCGCCGTGCAATAGCAGCCAGCACAGCCGATTAAATTCGATTCTTGAATACTACTGCGGTACAGTTCCGGCAACCCATAGACCGCTGTTTCTGCCAGGTCGCGATCTTCACGGTCTTTCTTATACCAAGCGGTATAGGTGTCTAAATTTTGGAAGCGATAGTCAGCGGAGAGGTCTAAAACCTTACAGCCTTTGGCAATGAGGGCGGGAGCCAGATCGCAAGCCAGACCATTGGGCAGGGCTAAAAATACGGCCTCACAGCGATCAGCAATCACATCGAGATCAATGGGTTCGATCATCAAATCAAACTGTTGGTCGAGGTGAGGATAGAGTTCAGAGAAGGACTGCCCTGCACTACTTTTGCCACCCACATAGACAATTTCAAGATTGGGGTGATCCAAAAGGAGGCGCACCAACTGCACCCCACCGTAGCCCGATGCCCCCACAATCCCAACCCGCATCCGTTCAGTCATGATTAATCGCGTTAACTCATTGGCCGCAAAACATGGCTTGCATTGTAGTATCAAATCTGTGAATTCGGCAGTCCATTCGCTACATTGTTAACGACATCCCCCCGATTGCCTGGACTCTACCGCTTTAACCCGCAGCTTGTCTGCTCTCTTTTTTTTATGATGACGACCCCCCAAGCTCCCCCTGCTCCATCACCTCAATCCGTTGCCACGCTGATTCTAGATGTGGAGGGGATGCAATGTGCGGGCTGTGTCAGTGCGGTAGAGCGGCAATTGCGCCAACAGGATGGCGTGATTACTGCTTGTGTGAATTTGATTACGGCGATCGCCGTTGTCGAGTATGACCTCCTGGTGATTGAACCGGCGACGATGGCGGCCTATCTCAGCCAGCGGGGTTTTCCCAGTATTCCCCGCGATCGCGAGACTCCAACGACGGATCAACCCAGTTGGCGCGATCGCGCCCGGGTTGAGCAGCGCCAACAACAGCAACGGTTAGCGATCGCCGCCATCCTGCTCTTTTTTTCCGCCCTGGGCCATTGGGGCCACTGGGGCGGCCCGATGATCCCGGTGTTGAGCCAAATTAGTAGCCATTGGGGCCTGGCAACCTTGGCAATTTTGATTCCGGGCCGAGAAATTTTTATCGATGGGGCGCGAAGTTTGCGCTATGGCAATCCCAATATGAATACGCTGATTGCCCTCGGGACGGGGAGCGCCTATCTGGCCAGTTGCGCGGCGTTGATCTGGCCTGGATTGGGGTGGGATTGTTTTTTTGATGAGCCGGTGATGTTGTTGGGTTTTATCTTTTTGGGGCGGACGTTGGAGGGCCAAGCCCGCCGCCGCGCCACCGCTGCCTTAGAGGCTTTGATTGAACTGCAACCCCAAACTGCCCGCTTGGTGAGCGCCACGGATTTCGCCCAAGAAGCAGGCATTGAAATTCCGGTGCGATCGCTGCGGGTGGGGGAATGGGTGCGGGTTCTACCGGGGGAAAAAATTCCGGTAGATGGTCAGGTCATGCAAGGGCAATCGACGGTGGATGAGTCGATGTTGACGGGGGAATCCTTTCCGGTGGTGAAAGGGGTGGGCGATCGCGTCACCGCTGGCACATTGAATCAAGGCGCAATGCTGGCCATTCAAGTGGAGCAGGTGGGGACAGACACAACATTGGCGAAAATTACCGCCGCCGTTGAAGCGGCCCAAAGCCGCAAAGCCCCCATCCAGCGACTGGCGGATCAACTATCGGGGTATTTTGCCTATGGGGTGATGGCGATCGCCCTCCTCACCTTTAGCCTCTGGTCACTGTGGGGAGAAACCTGGCTAGAGGGCCAGGGGGAAATGGTGGCCAGCTTATTAAGTTTGAAATTGGCGATCGCCGTCCTCGTGGTTGCCTGTCCCTGTGCTTTGGGCCTCGCCACCCCCACAGCCATTTTAGTGGCCACCAGTTTAGGAGCAGAGCAGGGGTTGCTGATTAAAGGGGGAGATAGCCTAGAAGCCGCCCACCGCGTCGATACCGTTGTGTTTGATAAAACCGGAACCCTCACCCAAGGCTGTCCCCACATGACCGACTGTTATCCCCTGGGAAATTGGAGCGAAAGGGAATTGCTCCAATGGGCCGCCAGTGTTGAGCAAGGCAGTCAACACCCCCTTGCCACCGCCATCCTCAACGCTGCCCAACGGGAAACCCTACCCCTTTGGCCCGCAGGGGAATTGAACAGTGAACCCGGTTATGGAGCCTCTGCCCAACTTTACCCTCCCGATCAGCCGGTTGGCCTCTGCCGGGTGGGGAATGCCCGCTGGCTAATGCAGGCCGGCATTACCATTCCTGAGATCCTTACAGCCCTAACAGAAACCCTAGCCCGTGACGGTAAAACCGTCATTTACCTGGCCCTCAATGATGCCTGTATTGGCCTCTTGGCCTTCAGCGATCCCCTCCGGCCCGAAGCCGCACCAACGGTTAAACACCTTCAGGATCTGGGGTTAAATGTTGTGTTACTGACGGGGGACCAACCGGCGGCGGCGGCGGCGATCGCTCGCCAATTAGGAATCACCGATGTGATTGCTCAAGTGCTACCAGCCAACAAAGCCATGGAAATTGCCCAACGCCAAGCCCAAAATCATTGTGTCGCCATGGTGGGCGATGGGATTAATGATGCCCCCGCCTTAGCGCAAGCCGATGTGGGCATTGCCCTGGGGAGTGGTACCGATGTGGCCTTAGAAACCGCCGATATTATTCTGCTCGGTTCCCTCAGTTCAACCGTGAATCTAGGGGGGATAGCAGCGGTGTTACGCTTAAGCCAGGCAACTTTTGCTAAAATTCGCCAAAATCTCATCTGGGCCTTGGGGTACAATGGCCTTCTTATTCCCATTGCTGCGGGTTTACTACTGCCCCAGTGGGGATTTTTGTTTAGTCCACCCATGGCAGGGGCTTTGATGGCTTTTAGCTCTGTGATTGTTGTCACCAATTCTTTATTGTTGCGCGATCGCTTCTTTGACCCCAGGCATCACGGCAAAAATTAACCAGCCAAAATTTTTCTGCGCAGAAAGTGTAAATTGACTGTGACAGAATATAAGGATATTGAGTCGCTAATTTTTCTCTCACTCAGCAACACGAGGCATACACGGGTTGTCCATGACTGCACCAATACCACAATCGCAGCAAGAGCATCTACTGATCGTCGAAGATGCCAGAGGGCGACGTTCCGTACCTCTCCTGGCCGGTCAATATTCCATCGGACGCGATCGCAGTTGCGATATTCACCTCAGTTCTCAGTTTGTTTCCCGTCACCATGCCGTTTTAACGCGACAAACCCGTGGCGATGGTACAGCCTTTTATCGCATTGCCGATGGTGATAGCCAAGGTCGCCCCAGTGTCAACGGCCTCCTGATCAACGGTCGCAAAATTACCCAGCACAACCTCCAGAATGGGGATGAAGTGATCTTTGGCCCTCAGGTTTCAGCCATTTATCAATCAAGAATTTTTCCGGTGCGCCATAACAGCGATGAACTGCCGATCCCCCCAGTAGAAGACCCCTTCGATATCACGCTGATCGATCCAGCGATGATGTCAGGGGATACGGAAGGGGCAAGTTACCAAAATTACGATTTTGGAGGGTCAAGTCCCCATCATGACGATCTGTGAATTTACTGCAATCGCCAAGGGGTTTGGGTTTCAATCTTGCGTTTCACGGTGTCGAAGACCTGGCGACAGTGGTTATCTTGTTTGAGGGGTAACTCTTCGTTTTTGAGAATGCAGTTTAAGTGGACTTCTTTCGAGGCAACGCCTTGGTAGTCAATTAAGGCTTCAACGGTGACTAATTTTGTAAAGGCCACATTCCCCGGCTTCTCGCGACCAACAACATATTCGTTATTGGCGTAAATGATCTCAATATCACAGGAACGAAGTGCTTCACCGAGATGATTAAGCAGAATTTCAATGGGGTTGCGGCTGGAGAATGAGCAGGAATAACGAGCCATAATCTTCCTTAACGTCTCAATGGTGTTCTCTTGTTCGCTCTAAACCATGAGCAATGTGGCAATTTAGATGGTCAGCACCTTCACCAAGCAGGTTTTTCCACACTCTAACGTTTTAAGCCTGGTTCTGTCAGGGGATTGCGTCTAACACCCGATTTCTTTTTGAGCTTAACACTCTGATCACGGCTTAAGATAACGGAAATATGCCAATATTGTTCCTTTCTAAAGAAAATCTTAAAAATTATGAGCGGTCGATTGATTGTCTTTGAGGGGGGGGAGGGGGCGGGAAAAACCACACAAATTGAGCGATCGCAGGCTTGGCTGATCCAAAAAATCGGTAATAAATGCGCCGTCATCGCTACCCGTGAACCGGGAGGTACGGATTTAGGTAAGCAACTCCGAACATTATTGCTCCATGGGGATAGCATTGTTGAGCGGGCAGAACTGCTGTTATTTGCCGCTGATCGCGCCCAACATATTGATACGGTCATTCGCCCCGCGTTAGCCGCCGGAAGTTGGGTACTGTGCGATCGCTTTACCGATTCCACCTGGGCCTACCAAGGAGCGGGGCGGGGCCTAGACCGGGAGCTAATTGCCCAACTCAATGCCATTGCCACCGGGGGGTTAACCAGTGATCTCACCCTTTGGTTAGATGTGCCGGTAGAAGTGGGTTTAAGTCGTCGTCAGGGGAAGGGCGATCGCATTGAGGCGGCGGATCTTGCTTTCCATGAACGGGTACGGGGGGGATTTGCTGAGTTGGCAGTGGCGGAACCGGAGCGGATTGTGCGCATTGAGGCTAACGGATCGCTGGATCAAGTTGAACAGCAGATTCAGGAGGCGATCGCCGCCAAAGGTTTCTGGTAGAGGCGAAAAATTTTTCGCCCCCATCTTAAGGATCAATCAATGTGCCATCGGCTAAATCTAATTCCACATTGGGGCCGCGATCGAGAATTTCCACATCCCATTGCCCCCGCCGAGCGGTTTCAAAACTGATATAGCGGCCATCGGGGCTGATTTTTGGGTTGCGGATCCAATCCCGATAGCGACGGCTGACTATTTCGGAACGCTGAAGGGCTTGGTCGTAGAGGGCAATTTCGGGGCGGCCTTGGTCGTGGGTGAGGTAGGCAATATAACGGCCTGTGCGGCTGAGGCTG
The DNA here is from genome assembly GCF_034932185.1 of Spirulina sp. CCNP1310. Taxonomy (NCBI): domain Bacteria; kingdom Bacillati; phylum Cyanobacteriota; class Cyanophyceae; order Spirulinales; family Spirulinaceae; genus Spirulina; species Spirulina sp. CCNP1310. Next base: position 10,937 of record NZ_JAYGHW010000045.1, read on the forward strand.
GGGTTTTGTACCATTAAGCCATTGCGGTTTAAGCCGGGCAACGTGAGGAAGGCTTGGCGATCGCGGTCATAAACAGCAATTTGGGCTGTGCCGTTGCGATTGGTTACAAAAGCCAATAAACGGCCGTCGCCGCTCAGGGCAGGCTGTTCCTCCGTAAAGCGGCTATTGAGGCGGGCGGATTCGCCGGCATCGGGGGTGGTGTTACAACCCGTGAATACCAGCAGAGAGAGAACAGCAACGCTCAACCAGGGCGATCGCCTCGGCTTTTCCCTCGAAACGGGGGACTGAACCATGGGCGAAGGGTTTAATATTCACCAGGACGACGGGGGGCATCCCCGTCATCCTCTGGATAACGGGGCTTGCGCCTCACGGGTGGCTCATGCTCATCTTCTTCAAAATCTGCTGGCGATTGAGCCTCTGAGCCATCATCTTCATCATCGGGTTCTGGATCGTATCGCTCCGGCTCAATGCCGAAATCCTCCTCCTCATAATCCACATAGTCCACATAGGGAGCCGGCTCCTCATCTTCATAGAGGGCGGTGCGGGGGGGATTGCGCCGGGGGCGATCGCGCTCCGGCGGGGGTTCTGGGGGGCGACGACTGGGGCGACGACTAGGGCGGGGTTCTGTTTCCCACTCATCTTCCCAAGCATCCTCAGCACCCCTAGATTTTTCAGGGGGATATTCTCGCGGCGGAGGGCTGGTGCGACTGGGGCGACGATTGGCGCGGGGATCGGGTTTTTCCAACGGGGGACGCTGGCTACGACTACGGGGCGGGGGTACAGGTTCTTCCTCATAGTCATCGCTGCCCCGGAGCCGTTTGCGGGGGGGATAGTTTTCATCCCGATAGGGTTCAATTTCGTCGTAGTCCGGTTCTCGATAGGCTCGATAGGAGCGACTGACGGGGCGATCGTCATCGACGATGGGAGTGCTGCGGCGGGCCTGCTCCGTGGCAAGGCCGCGCAATCGCAGCGTTTCAAAGGCAAAAAAGAACGTGGCAGTGGCGAGCAAAAACTGGCTTAACTGCATAATCGGGTCGAACCGCCAACCATAGAACATCAAAATCCCACCGCAGACTAAACCGACAGCGGAAAAGAAAATATCATAGTCGCGGGAGAGTTCCGGGCGCACGGAGCGCAAAAAATAAAGCCCGGCCCCGGCAATCGCCAAGAAAACTCCGAGTAAACTGGCTGAATTCCATCCAAAATTAACCATTGCTGCTTGCTTAAATCTCAGTCCCGCGATCGCTGACGGATTCATTCTACCTTAGCGAACTCTGGCCAGGAACGCACCAAAAAACCCCAGTATCTTTTCCCTGAAGGGCGTTGATACTGGGGTTGAAGATTACACAAACCCCTAGGAGCGGGAGATTTTATCTTTTTGGCTGATGAAAACGAGGGCAACGGTGGCGGGAATGACCACAACCAATGCACCAGCGAGAAGGCTGTAAAGGAAATTGGCTAAGGAGGGTGTCATGGTTTGATTAAGTTGCTTCACTTAAATTGTTAAGGATTATTCTAGAGGGTTTTGACCCTCTCGCGATCCCGATTCTGGAGTTTCCAGGCGTTGGCTTAACCGCTCTAGGGCGAATTCTGCCGCTTGGGCGACTTGGGGGTGGGCATCTTTGGCGAGAAAGGTGAGGGCAGATTGGGCCTTGGGGCTGGGCAGATGGCCGAGGGCTTCGGCAAGGCGTTGGCGCACGAGCCAATCTTCGGAACCGGCAAAGTTGAGGATCGCATCGGTGGCATCCAAGGCTTTAATTTCCCCCAGGGCGGCGATCGCCGCCTGTTGGATCACCACTTCGCTACTTTTCAAGGCTTCGAGTAATACCGTTTGAGCGCGGGGATCTTTGAGGTTGCCCAAGGACACCGCTGCACTAAACCTTACTAACCATTGGGTATCTTCATAAAAGGCCCGCACTAGGGGTTCAAAGGCGCGGGGGTCTTCCAGATAGCCCAAAGCCCCGGCAGCATCGGCGCGAATCCCATAATCTGGGTCAGTTTCCAGTAAGCGGATTAAAATCGGATAGGATTCTGCCGTGGCTTTAATTCCCAAGGCAAACACCGCCATGGAGCGGATTTGCAGCACTTCATCATCTAACACCTTTTTAATCAGGGGCAGGGCTTCCCCTGGGGAGAAGTGGCGCAGGTGAGCCAGGGCCACCATGCGATCGCGGGAGTTCTCACTCTCAAGGTGTTGCTCAATTTGGTCTAAGCTCAAGGGGGCCATGGTGGTTTGCGCTGAGTTTGCTGAGAATTGCTTTAACAATCTTAACAATTCTCTGCTCAGTCGGTTGGGGAGTGGGGAGCGTTAATGTAGGGGCGAAAGATTTCTCGCCCCTACGCCAATCAATGCTGCTCTTTTCACTCTCTTCTCCTCGCTCTGAATCGTCCCCAATGCTCTTCTCCCTGGCGATGATCCGGGGACTCGTCGAGGGGATTTAACTCGATGATCGTGAAATGGGGGTCAAAGTAACGGCGAATTTCTTCCGGGGTCGAGCCAAAGGGCGGGCCACCAGGGCGGCCATGGGTGAAAAAGATGGCTAACAATTCTCCCCCCGGTTTGAGTAAACCCTGAACTAGGGCCACATAGCGATCGCGCTGACTGGGATCCAAGGCACAAAAACAGGTGTGCTCCACCACATAGTCAAACTGGTGGGCAAATTCCGGCAAGAGGTCGAAAATATTACATTGGCTGAAGGTTGCCGTTAGGTTGCTCTGTTGTGCTTGCTGGCGGGCGGTGGCGATCGCCCCTGGTGCAAAATCTACCCCCGTCACCTCAAAATCAGCTTGGGCAAAGGCTAAGGCATCATGACCCGCCCCGCAGCCTAAAACAATCACCCTTGCCCCAGGGGTTAAGGTTCCCGAGGACAGTAACGCCCGAAAAGCAGGAGCCGCTTGCCCTAAATCCCAAGGGGGTACGCCTTGCTCATAGTGGGATTGCCAAAATTGCGGTTCAGAAATGGCATTCATAAGATCTTCTAGAGATGAACCTGACTGAGGATGTAGCGCAAACTGTCGTAGTCATCCTTCAGTAAAATACTCAGCGTCCGACCGGCTTGGATGAGCCAGGGGCGATCGCCCTCGCGACAGTGAAACGCCGAGCGCAACGCTGCCGCCAGCAAACTTTCCACCGGCACCGCTTTAACCTGGAGGAGCGATCGCAAAAAATCCAACTTTTCCGTAAACTGCACCACTTCCGCCGCCGTACAACGATAGACCCCTTGGTGAATTTGGGGGGGACGGGGGGGAAGGTATTGAAACGCCTTACCCTTGTCCCCCACAGATGGAGCAATAAACCCAACAATCGCCGCCCGAAATTCAGTTTTGAGCATGGCAAAAATCTGCGGTTGCTCCTGACGCAAATCCGCCAAAGACAGCCCCAAGGCCCGGGCCCGATGCACCGAATCAATCGGGGTGGTTGTCGCGTAGGTAATCACGCCAATAATGTCATTCCCCGATTCCTCATCATGGGCTTTCACCCAACTGCCAAAGGGGGGCATCGCCGGGAACGTCAAATCCTCCGGCTCCAGACATTGAGCGACAAACTCCGTCGTTGCCGTTTCAATCACCTCGGCAATGTGGTCGGGGCGGGGGCGATCAGTGGCAAATTGCGGTAGGGGTAAACGCATAGCCAGTAGGGTTATTTTTTACCCTGAGTGAGATCAACAGCTTCTAGTTCCGACAGTTGGAACGTCACCAGCTTATCCCAGTTGCCCCCTTCAAATAAAACAGCAACTTTGCCATCAGTGAGGCGTTGAACCAGACCCTCAAACTGATAATAGGTATCCTGAGGGTTTGTGACACGGACTGTTGCACCAGGTAAAATCATCATCGTTCAATAGTAAGAGAGGTGAATAATCAGTTAGTTAAAATGTCGGCGGGGGCGATGATTAGCCACCGATTCGACCAAACCAATGGCGAGAAAATTAGCCAGCAATGCCGAACGCCCGTAGCTTAACCAGGGTAATGGTAAACCAGTAATCGGTGACAATCCAACAGTCATGCCAATATTGACAAAAACCTGAAAAGCAATCATCGAAAGCACTCCCACCGCCAAAAGAGAGCCAAAATTCTCCTTAGCATTTTGGGCAATGATAATCAGGCGCAGGCACACCAACCAAAATACAATTAATACACTAATTGCTCCAATAAAGCCCAACTCTTCCCCCACAGCACAAAAAATAAAATCTGTATGTTGCTCTGGGATAAAGTCAAGTTGTGTTTGCGTTCCGTTAAACAAACCACGTCCCCACAACTCCCCGGCCCCAATCGCAATGCGGGATTGAATTAAATGATAGCCCCCTCCTAGGGGGTCTTGCTCTGGATTAAGGAAGAGTAACAACCTTGCTTTTTGATAATCCTCTAACAAATTCCATAAAAAACCTCCCGCCGCCCCAGCTACACCATTGATCAAGAAAATAATCAACGTGCCGATTTTATTCCAAGGTAGGGTGAACCAGGCAACCATACACATTAAACACACCCAAATTAGCCAACCCGGTAGGTATAAATTGTACAAGACTGCCGATAATAATGGCGAAGCCATTAAGAGCAGCCAACCGGGATGGGCATTGCCCCAGTAAAGCATTCCTAAGGTAATTGCCCCAAAAACTAAGGATGTCCCTAAATCCGGCTCTAAAAAAACTAAAGCCCAAGGTACACAGGTAACAGCCAAGACACGAAATATAGCATTGAGCGTGGAGGCCGGACGTTCATGGAGAAGGGCTGCCATGGTGATAATCAGAGCAACTTTGGCAAACTCTGAAGGCTGAAGATTCAACCCACCAATCCTCAGCCAACTCTGGGCACCTTTAGCCGTGTGACCGATAATTGTGACGGTAATCAGGGCAATGTTGGTAATGGCGTAGGTAATCCAATGCCATTGAATCAAAAATTCGTAGCGGCAGCGGGCAATGATCAAAGCCAGAACGAGGCCCACTGCCCCAATTACCCAATGTTGCCACCAATCAATAATCCCTTGTCGGAGTTCTGTTGTGTGGATAATTAGCCCACCAAACAGGGTTAAACCCATGACCAACAAGAGGAGGGAGAAGTCCATGTTTTGCCAACCACTCCACCAATTCCGCCATTCGTTGATTTCTTTGTAGGTTCGTTGCAGCATAGTGCAGTGTTAAATCGTGGAGATTTGAGTTGAGGGCCGCGGTGAAGATTTTGTTTGCATCTCGCGGGGGAACGATGATCAGGAGAAGAATGCGATCGCCCCCCTTGGACAGAAAGGTCTTTAACGCAATCAAGATCCAGGTTAGATGCTGATCAGCCTATCCCAGTTGCCCCTTTCAATAAAACGGCAACTTTGCCATCAGTGAGGCGTTGAACCAGACCCTCAAACTGGTAATAAGTATGATCAGGGTTCGTGACACGGACTGTTACACCAGATAAAATCATCATCGTTCAATAGTAAGAGAGGTGAATGATTCAGTTAGTTAAAATGTCGGCGGGGGCGATGATTAGCCACCGATTCGACCAAACCAATGGCGAGAAAATTAGCCAGCAATGCCGAACGCCCGTAGCTTAACCAGGGTAACGGTAAACCAGTAATGGGAGATAAACCAATGGTCATCCCAATGTTAACAAAAACCTGAAAAGCAATCATGGAAAGTACACCGACTGCTAAAAGAGAACCAAAATTCTCCTTAGCATTTTGGGCAATGATAATCAGGCGCAGGCACACCAACCAAAAGACAATTAATAAGCTGATGGAGCCAATAAAGCCCAATTCTTCCCCCACTGCGGAAAAAATAAAATCTGTATGTTGCTCTGGAATAAAATTCAGTTGTGTCTGTGTGCCGCCAAACAAGCCCTGACCCCATAATTCCCCTGCTCCAATGGCAATGCGGGATTGAATTAAGTGATAGCCCCCCCCTAGAGGGTCTTGTTCTGGATCAAGAAAGAGTACCAACCGTGCTTTTTGGTAATCTTCGAGCAGATTCCACAAAAGGCCGCCCACCGCCCCGGCTGCGCCATTGAGTCCCAAAATGATAAAGGTGCCGATTTTATGCCAAGGGAGGGTAAACCAAGCAACTAGACACATTAAGCACACCCAACCTAGCCAACCGGGCAGATAGAGATTATAAAAAACTGCCGAAAAAATCGGCGAAACCATTAACACTAACCAGCCTGGATTAGCATTGCCCCAATAGAGCATCCCTAGGGTAATCGCCCCAAATACTAAAGATGTCCCTAAGTCAGGTTGTAAAAAGACTAAAGCCCAAGGCACACAGGTAATCGCCAATGCCCGAAACACAGCCTCTAGGGTAGAAGCAGGGCGTTCATGGAGGAGGGCCGCCATGGTAATAATCAAAGCAACCTTGGCAAATTCTGAAGGTTGAATATTAAATCCGCCAATACTGAGCCAACGTTGCGCCCCTTTGGCGGTGTGGCCAATGATCATGACACTGATCAGGGAAATGTTGGTCAGCGCGTAGGTAATCCAATGCCATTGGATTAAAAATTCATAGCGGCAGCGGGCAATGATTAAAGCCAGAACGAGGCCGACCCCTCCAATTAACCAATGTTGCCACCAATCTGTTAACCCTTGTCGGAGTTCCGTACTTTGGATGATGAGTCCGCCAAATAGGGTTAAACCCACGACCAACAAGAGGAGGGAGAAGTCCATGTTTTGCCAACCACTCCACCAATTCCGCCATTCGTTGATTTCTTTGTAGGTTCGTTGCAACATAGGTGTCGTTTTAAGCACTGAAGATTTTAGGTGAGGGCCGCGATGGAAATTTTGGCCGCCACCTGCTGGGCAATGTGGATTAAAGCCTGGGCTGAGGCAGATTGGGGATGACTGACCACAATGGGAATTCCACAATCACCGCCTTCGCGTACCGGAATTTCTAAAGGGACACCGCCAATCAATGGCACTCCTAGCTCTTCAGCGGCTTTTGCTCCCCCACCGGAACCAAATAAATCGTAGCGTTTATCTGGTAAATCCGGTGGAATAAAGTAGCTCATATTTTCGACAATCCCTAAAACATGAACACCGAGTTGCTGAAACATTTTCAAACCTCGGCGAGCATCGACTAAGGAAACGGTTTGGGGGGTGGTGACAATGACAACGCCGGCCATGGGGACGGCTTGGGCGAGGGTGAGTTGAGCATCGCCGGTTCCGGGGGGAAGATCGACAACAAGGTAGTCAAGGTTGCCCCAGTTGACTTGATAGAGGAATTGGCGAATGATGCCGTTGAGCATGGGGCCGCGCCAGACGACGGGTTGATCCGGGTCAATGAGGAAGCCCATGGAGACCATTTTGATCCCGTGGTTAAAGGCGGGTTGGAGAATGTCTTGCCCTTGGGGATCTTTCTGGACTTCGACTTGGGTGCTGGTTAAACCGAGCATGGTGGGGGCGTTGGGGCCGTAGATATCCGCGTCCAGTAGTCCCACTGCTGCGCCGCTTTGGGCGAGGGCAACGGCGAGATTGATGGCGATCGTGCTTTTCCCCACGCCGCCTTTACCACTGGAGACGGCGACGATATTTTTCACGCCGCCAATGCCTTGGCGATCAGGGAGGGATTTTTGTTGGGGGGTTTCGGCGGTGACATCGATTTCGACGGTTTCGACACCGGGTAGTTGCTGCACTGCTTTTTGGCAGTCTTCAACGATGAACTCTCTGAGGGGACAGGCCGGGGTGGTGAGGACGAGGGTAAAGCGGACGGTGGTGCCGCTAATTTGTACGTTCCGGATCATGTTGAGTTCGACTAAGCTCTTTTGCAGTTCTGGGTCTTGGACAGGACGCAAAACATTTAAAACAGTGGCTGAGTCTAGGGTCATGGGTATGTTAAGGTTTGTGATTTTTGTTCATCCTAACGTTTTGGGGGGCGGGGGCGATCGCTCCCCCTCCTCCCATCAAGCCACTTGGCTTTCTACGGAGCGGGCCAGGTTGGCGGCGACGCGGGCAGCATAGGGACGAATCACCCACCACAAGAGGGGGGAGAGCCAGCCTTGCATGGTGACGGAGTAGGAAATATAGGTACCACAGACGGAGGATTCAAATTGATAGGTAATGCGGTTCTCCACGCCGGGAATGGCTAAGAAGCGAATGCTGAGGAGGCGGCGGGGATCCACCTGCTCGACGAAAATGCGAATGGGAATCGGGGTGAATCGGGTGACGGCTTGATAAATCAGACCGGGTTTAGGGATGAGGCCCTGAGGCACATTGGTTCGATCAAGCAAGGGGTTCCAGGAGACATCGGCGAGGTTGCTCAATTTTTGCCACAGCACGTCAACGGAAGCCCGACAGAGCACGCGATACCGCTTGTTCAGGGCAAATTTACAAAAAATTTTGCCCCGGGCCACTAAGAGTTGAAACGAAATCTGAAAAATCATACCGCTCGTGCAGCAACCGTGTTGTTTAGGTGGATATTGTATTCTAGCGAGTTTGCTTGGGGATCAAACGCTGCGGATTGTTGAGATTCAGCGCCATCGGGGGAAATTGTTGTTGAGAATTGTAAGGAAAAGGCGATCGCCTCCCCCCTGGATATGGGAAGATCGACGTTAAATTTCCGTACATTAGTCTGCAATTTTTTCAAGCCCTATGACAGCTTCTTCTACGCCAGTCAGCCCATCTTCAACTCTGAATGTTCCCCCTGGGGACTCGCGCCAGCGGATTAGCACCTTTATGCAGGCGCTCCAAGACAACATTTGCCAAGGTTTAGCAGATCTCGATGGTGAGCAGCAATTTCAGGAGGATGCTTGGCAGCGGGAAGAGGGGGGCGGCGGGCGATCGCGGGTGATCCGGGAGGGTCGTGTGTTTGAACAGGGGGGCGTGAATTTTTCGGAAGTGTGGGGGAAAACTCTGCCGCCGTCGATTTTGCAGCAGCGCCCCGAAGCGGCGGGCCATGAATTTTACGCCACGGGTACTTCGATGGTGCTCCATCCCCGTAATCCCTACGTTCCCACGGTTCATCTCAACTACCGCTATTTTGAAGCGGGGCCGGTGTGGTGGTTTGGGGGCGGCGCGGATTTAACCCCCTATTACCCCTACGCTGAAGACGCAAAGCATTTCCACAATACCTATAAGGCGGTGTGCGATCGCCACCATCCCCATTACTACAACGTCTTTAAGCTTTGGTGCGATGAATATTTCCACCTCAAGCACCGGGGGGAAAGCCGGGGCATTGGTGGCATCTTTTTTGACTACCAAGATGGCCGCAGCGAACTCTATCGCGGCCCTAACCCCGATCAAGCCGCAGCGGAATATAGCCGTAACCTTGGGGAGATTGCCCCCCGCAGTTGGGAAGAAACCTTTGCCTTTATCCAAGACTGCGGCCCGGCATTTTTGGAAGCCTATGTCCCCATTGCCCAAAAACGGCAAGAGACTCCCTGGGGCGATCGCGAGCGGCAGTTCCAACTCTATCGTCGCGGCCGCTACGTGGAATTTAACCTCGTTTATGATCGCGGCACGATTTTTGGCCTGCAAACCAATGGCCGCACAGAATCAATCCTCATGTCTTTGCCCCCCTTAGTCCGTTGGGAGTACGGCTACAGCCCTGAACCCAACACCCCAGAGGCAGAACTGTATGAGGTGTTTCTCAAACCCCAGGATTGGGTGAATTGGGCGTAATCCCTTAGGCTGGCAATGGCTTCCTATCTGCGGAACCGCCCTCAACGGCCAAATCTCAGAGGAACCTCTCCTTGGGATTGGGCCACCCTGGCATTTTTCTGGTAAGCTGAATACAAACTCAGGCCCCCGTACCACGGGGGACTGAAAAATAACACCAGTAACAGGAAGCCTTCGGGCAACCGAGGAAGGGCGATTTGACTGCGCCCGTGAAAGCCATCCAGCTTATTCACAAATCCCCATCTCTTGAGAGCGGGGAATGTCAAGGTTTAGCCAATTTTTACACCCAACAGAGGACTTCGGCACTCCATGCTATCGTTGAGGTAGTACTGTTTTCCACAGTCTGCGTTGTCATCCGGTCAGAGTTATACCCACAGCGGTTCTCTTGAGATGTTGGTAGATCATATTGCTTGAGTTTGAGGCGAGTTGACGAGTGATTCACATCGAACAGAAAGAACACACGACCCAAGATGGCGCACAGGTCATCGTTCTAGCGCCCAGTGGGCGGTTAGATATTACAACGGCCTGGCAGTTTCGGCTGAAGTTACAGGAATGTATCTCGAAGCTGAGTCCTCACGTTGTCGTTAATCTCAGCCAAGTTAATTTTATTGATAGCTCTGGGTTAACTTCCTTGGTGGCGGGCATGCGGGATGCGGATAAGGTCAAGGGGAGTTTCCGGATCTGTAATGTCCATCCTGAGGCCAAGTTGGTGTTTGAAGTCACCATGATGGATTCCGTGTTTGAAATTTTCGATACGGAGGAGGAAGCCCTCGATGGTGCTCCCCGTAGCTTGGCGACTTAGGTCGTACTGAAATCTTGGTGTTTAACAGAGCAAAATGGGGCGCATTACTGGGCCCCATCTTGCTTTGCCTGTGGTGGGGTTAATGCCGCGATCGCCCCTCTCAACTGTTTGAGCCGTCGCCGTAAACTGCGCCCTGGGTGGAAATCCTCTGCCCCTGCGGCCCATCCCTTGGCGCTCCATTGAGCTTGCCCTAGGGACGGGATAAGCTCCCTTTCCACAAAATCCAATTCCGTATGCGACAATGGGAACACCGTCCCATCATGAAAATATTGGCTCTGTGGATACTGTTCGTACCGTTTCCGATACTAAACGAGAGTTTTATGCGCACCATACCCGCCCGATTAACTCGATTTATCGTCGGGTCATCGAAGAATTAATGGTGGAGATGCATCTCCTGTCTGTGAATACCCTCTTTAAATATGATGCAATCTTTGCTTTAGGCGTTGTCACTTCCTATGATCGCTTTATGGGGGGTTATGAGCCAGAGCGGGATGTGGAGTCGATTTTTCAAGCCCTCTGCCGTGCCGTGGGGCGTGATCCCCAGCAATATCGCCAGGATGCCGAGCAGATCCGCAATGCTTGCCAGAATTTGACGGTGGCGCAGTTGAGTGAATGGGGGAATGCCCTTGCCTCGGAGCCGCAAGCCCAACCGCTTTATGATTGCTTAAAGGCGATCGCCTTTAACCCCACGTTTAAATACAGCCGTCTCTTTGCCATTGGTCTCTATAGCATTTTGGAAAGGGTGCATGGGGAACCCTTAGGCAATGATGATCTCCAACCCTTGACCACCCTCGGGGAATCGCTCCATCTTCCGGCGGAAAAACTGAAGAAAGATTTAGAACTCTATCGCAGCAACTTGGAAAAAATGGCCCAAGCCCGGGCGGTGCTCGATGATGTGCTGCAAGCCGAGCGCAAAAAACGCCAACAGCGATCGCTGGAAAAAAATACTTCTCCCGATGGAGCTACCCCTTAACGGGTGAACCTGTGGTATGTTTAGAAGTGGCCCGGATCAATGCGATCGTCACGCCCAAATCTTGTCAGGACCGGAAGGTAGCAGCAATACGGGATGCTGGTGATAGGCGTAGACTCCGGGTCTTTAATTTTTTTGATTTTTAATGGCTGGGATGGTAAGCCCCGGCTTCTGGTCGAAAGGGGCAAATCTCTTCAATAACGGTCACGCCCAACTGCTGAAGCATTGCTTGTAAGACGGGATCAGGGCTAAGACGTAAATAGGCGGCTGTCACTTCCAATGGCACATGGCGATTGCCCAGGTGATAGGCTGCCCGCAATAACCCTTGGGGCTGCTCGGCTGTCACTGTTAAAACCGGCTCTGGCTCGGCAATGACTTGCGCCCATTCCCCCCGTTCCCCCCGTAGCCAATCCCCATCCTGAAGGACAGTTCCTCGGGGTAAACAGAGGATCACGGGCAGTCCCGTGGTGGTTTGGCAGTGGTGGCGGCTGCGGTGGCGATCGCTCGCCCTCAGGGGCAATCGGAATATTTCCCCCTCAACCACAACCGAGGGGGGGTGTTGTACCGGCTCTACAAAGCGCATCAAATCCAGATCCTCAACCATTAACGACAAGCCGCACTAAACTCCGAAAGGCGGCACAGTTCCTGCATTTGGGTTTGGATCTGTCCCCGCAGTTCCGGGCTGTTTTGAGCCAAGCGGGTAATTTCATTAAAGCGATTATTGGTCAAGCCATATTGACGCACGATGGTGGCGGCGTGTTGACAATAGGAGCGGGCAATCTGTCCCCCCGGTAAGCCACTAAACACCGAGGAACAGACAATATTCGGGTTGCCGCCAGCGCTGCGAATTTCCCGCGCTGCTTCTCGACGACGGGGTTCCATCGCTAAGACCGCCTTGGCATAACGCACCACCTCATCGGTGCTGGGAGGATTTTGAGCGTAGGCTTCCGTGGCAATTTTTCCCCCAACAGGAGCCGCCAAATCAGGAATCCACCCCGTCAGACTGGCGGTGGTCACAATGATGCCCGCCAGCAAAAGCGATCGGAGTGAGAAAGTAGAATGAGCCATTAGTGAACGCGCCATAATACAAAATCGTCAGTGCAGAAGTGGACATGATGAAGAGCGTGGAATAGATGAAGTTTAACCATCTTTCCTTTAAATATCCCTCGGGAATGGGCAGCCTTGTCGGAACTTGAGGGTTGAATCCTGCAAATGGCTAGCCTATGGGAGAAAGAGATCCGCCAAATGAATGATGACGTTCCAGTAGGCAGGATGATCAGTCTTTGCTCCTATGAACTATTTTAAAAACGAAAGTTCCATTCCGGTGGGTTTCGGGAAAAGTTTTTGCACCAGAGAAGGATTAAATCTGTTCGAGAGGAATAAGTTGGGCTTGGGGCGTGAAGAGATGGCGAGCAATCCCTAGGGTGACGAGGATCGCGGTGAGGGCTTCGGCGGCGGCAACCATGAAAAAAATCAACAATTGATAACCGGCGGCATCCAGGGGAGCGATGCCGCTGAGGATTTGACCGGTAAACATCCCCGGCAAGGTGACGAGGCCAAGGACGGTCATACGGTTAATGAGGGGAATCAGGCTGGCGCGGATGGCTTCACGGCGGTAGGCAGCGATCGCCTCCTGGGGTTGTGCTCCTAAACTGAGATGGGTGGCGATATCGAGGGGATTGTGCCGGATCGTCGTTAACAGCCTTTCCCCCGCTAGGGTTGCGGCATTCATGGCATTACCCAGCACCATCCCCGCTAGGGGAATCAAATATTGGGGACTATACCAATCCGGAGGTTGAATCACGACCCAGAGGGCATAGCCCAACGTGAGGATTGTACTGGCGGCTAAAGCCAGCCACACCGTCGGCAGGAGTTGCTTTTGGGGAGAAATGCGGTTACGGGCGGTGATGGCGGCGATCGTTAACATCACCCCCGTGACCCCTAAAACAGCCCAAGGTTGATGGAGGGCAAAGACGAGATCGAGAATGGCCCCCGCTGCCAACAGTTGAACAATGCCGCGAGCGGTGGCGATCGCCAAAGCTGTACCCAAGCCCAACCGTTGCCAAGCGCCCAAGGCCAGCGTCATGCCAATGAGCAAGAGGGCAAGGGCTAAATCCAACCAATCAAGGGTAATTAACGGGGGCATTGGCCTGTCTCCATGACAAAAACCGGAAAATCTGGTTAGATCAATGAAAATTTTAATCGTAAATGCGTGTGAATAGGATTCCCCCCTTAGACCTGACCCGGCAGTACGCCAGTTTGGATGCTGATGTCAGTGCAGCGGTGCTGGCTGTACTCCGTTCTGGTCGTTATATTGGCGGGGCAGCCGTCAGCGACTTTGAAACCGTTTTTGCTGAATACATCGGAACACCCTATGCGGTGGGCTGTAACTCTGGTACCGATGCTCTGTATTTGGCGTTGCGGGCCTGCGACATTGGCCCCGGTGATGAGGTGATCACTACACCCCTGACGTTTATCGCCACAGCGGAAGTGATCTGCCGGGTGGGGGCAACGCCTGTGTTTATTGACATTGATCCCACCACATTCAACCTTGATCCCAACCGCATCGCCCCCGCCATCACCCCCCGAACCAAAGCAATTATTCCCGTCCATTTATTTGGCCGCCCGGTGGATATGACGGCGGTGATCGCCATTGCCCAATCCCACAACCTGGTTGTTCTCGAAGATTGCGCTCAATCCACGGGGGCAATGTGGGCGGGGCAAAAGGTGGGCAGTATGGGTACGGTAGGTTGTTTTAGCTTTTTTCCCACGAAGAATTTAGGGGCCTGTGGGGATGGGGGGGCAATTACGACCGGGGATGAGGCGATCGCCCACCGCATCCGCCAACTGCGGGAACATGGCCAATCGGAGCGATATATTCATACGCAAACGGGTCTCAATAGTCGCCTCGATGCCCTCCAGGCCACCATCCTCGCCATCAAACTTCGCCATTTGGATCACTGGAATCAACAGCGCCAAGCCGTCGCCCAACGCTACGACACCCTCCTCGCCCAATTACCCACTATTACCTTACCCACCGCTCCCCCCTCTGGACAAGCAGTGTGGAATCAATACACGATCCGCGTTGCTGATCCCCAAGGGGATGGCTCACGCCGCAATGGGATTCAAGCCATCCTCCAAGACCAGGGCATTAGCTCCATGGTTTATTACCCTCGCCCCCTCCACCTCCAACCCGTCTATCAACACCTGGGCTATCGGCAGGGGGATCTCCCCCAGGCAGAACAAGCCGCCGCTGAAGTCCTTTCCCTGCCAATGTTCCCTGAACTGACCCCAGAGGAGCAGGAACAGGTGGCCTATGGATTGAAAGCGGCGTTAGCCGTCCACCAGGCTAAACCATAGGCTTGGGTGGGACGGTTAACCTGGCTGTGGTAAACGACGCGAATCTTATAGGCACCGGTTTGGGGAATGGAGCAAAATAGATGCTCAACACTGTCGATCGCACTCACAGAGCGGCAAACACTATCCGCAAGATTGTCGCTCTCGGCCGGTAGCACATAGAGATCCAAGTTATTCAAACCCTCATCCCGGAAAGTTTCGCCAATATCAAACTGGCCATTGCCGTTAAGATCCTCCAATTCCACATGGCGATGCCAAGCCATGGTCACGGCCAGATATTTACCGGCCGGTAGGGGATCTTCAAAAACGTAATCTTGAGGGTTTTGGGTATCCAGTTCATGATAATCCCAACCGATGGGTGGTACTGACCCCGGCCCCCATTGGCCCCCTTGAAATTGTTGATAGGCCCGCCAGGCATTAAGTTGTCCGGCCCCCATTTCGATATCGAGGGGAATGGTGGGGTTGTTGGCGGCATCGCCATTGAGCCAATCCTGATGGCGTTTGCTGAGGATGGTGCGGCTTTGCCCCAAATAGCGGCCATCGCCAGGATCCTGTTGTTTATCGGCGGCGTTGAGCAGGACGGCTTTCATCACTTCGCTTTGACGGGCGGCGAGAGACCATTGGCCGGCGGCAATTTGGCGATCGCCATATTCCTGGAGCACCGCCACCACCCCCACCACCTGAGGCGAGGCAAAACTCGTTCCTGAAACCGCCGTAGCACGACTGCCATCGTGCAACTGTAAACCATTACCGGGGGCCACCAAGCCGAGGGAGCGGCGGAGATTGACATTCACTTCCCGCTGAATTACCGTGCGACCGATGCCTTCAGGGAGAGCACTTAAATTCGCAAAATCCAGTTTACGAAACTGATCCCCAAGGCGCACAGAAGAGGCCACGGTAATGCCATTGTAATGATCCGTCGGGATCGAAATTCCCCCACCGCCTTGGTTCCCGGCAACGGCATAGAGGGTATTGTGAACCCTTGCCGACCAGTCCAGGCAGCGGGTGAGCAGGGCATTGCCATCGAGCACCGGGTTTTCGCGGGGATCGCGATTGAGCGGCTCGCCGTAACTTAAATTAATCGCTCGAATATCGCCATCATTTTGTTGGGCAATGTGTTGGACGGTAATGCATTGGCGGTCTTGACTATCCCGGTTGAGGCTGCCAATGGCCGAGGAGTAAAGTTTGGCCCCTGGGGCCACACCTGTTAGGTGCTTATCACGGCTGATCATCACTGTAGCCACCATTGAGGCGTGGGAATCCACATTCAGATCCGCACCGATGGGGCGATCGCGGAAAAAGACCTGCTCCACCGGGAAAAAAGCTTGGCCAGAGGCTTCTTTGTCTAATCCCAATTTTAAAGGGCGGCCAATTTCCACCTGGCCAATCCCCACCTTACGACCCAGTAGATCATAGGGGGGGGCATGGAGACGGCGCACATCAATGCCGCGATCGCCCGTTGCCTCACGGAGGGCCTGAGCGGGCAAAATGAACCCCAAGGTGAGGAAACTCCCCAACAGCCAGTAGTAAGCGGTTTTCATCACGGTGGCAAAGAAATGCTGATTTTGCCCATTCTAGCGGGGATTGGTCTGAGCTTGGGGGGCAATCCATTCGTTGTGATTCTTTTCAAACAATCCTCTGCAAAGTTTTCTATCCACAGCGTAACGAGCCGGCCCGCCCTGAAATCCCCGTGATAAAATCTAAGGACTAAGCTAGGGGTGCTTCAATTTCCATCGAAGCTGAGAAAGACCCTTAGAACCTGAGACTGGTTAGCACCAGCGGAGGGAAGCTGTTATTTTGAGGAACCAAATATGCGTACAGAATGGGTTGCCAAACGCCTCGGCCAAGCCAACGTTTCCCAGATGCATTATGCCCGCCAAGGCATGATCACTGAGGAAATGGACTATGTGGCCCGGCGGGAAAACCTGCCAGGGGAATTGATCCGCGCTGAAGTGGCCCGGGGACGGTTGATCATTCCCGCCAACATCAACCACACCAATCTCGAACCCATGGGGATTGGTATTGCCACCAAATGCAAGGTTAACGCCAATATTGGCGCATCCCCCAACTCCTCCAATATTGATGAGGAAGTGGCCAAACTACATTTAGCCGTGAAATATGGCGCAGATACGTTGATGGATTTGTCTACCGGCGGCGGCGATCTCGATGTGATCCGCACCGCGATTATTAACGCCTCGCCCATTCCCATCGGCACTGTCCCCATTTATCAAGCCCTAGAAAGTGTCCACGGCAACATTGAAAACCTCACGCCGGAGGATTTCCTTCACATCATCGAAAAACACGCCCAGCAAGGGGTGGATTACATGACGATCCACGCCGGGATTTTGATCGAGCATTTACCCCTGGTGCGTAACCGGATCACAGGTATTGTCTCCCGGGGTGGCGGCATCATCGCCCGTTGGATGCTCCACCACCACAAACAAAACCCCCTCTATACCCACTTCGATGAGATCATCGAAATTTTCAAACGCTATGATGTCTCGTTCAGCTTGGGGGATTCTCTCCGGCCGGGTTGTACCCATGATGCTTCTGATCAGGCCCAGTTGGCGGAGTTGAAAACCTTGGGGCAGTTGACCCGTCGGGCTTGGGAACATGATGTGCAGGTGATGGTGGAAGGCCCGGGCCATGTGCCGATGGATCAGATTGAATTCAACGTTAAAAAACAGATGGAGGAGTGTAGTGAGGCTCCTTTCTATGTGTTGGGGCCGTTGGTGACGGATATTGCGCCGGGTTATGACCATATTACGAGTGCGATCGGGGCAGCGATGGCGGGCTGGTATGGAACGGCGATGCTTTGTTATGTCACCCCTAAGGAACATCTGGGTTTACCCGATGCTGAAGATGTGCGCAATGGCTTAATCGCCTACAAAATTGCGGCCCATGCAGCGGATATTGCCCGCCATCGGCCGGGAGCGCGCGATCGCGATGACGAACTCTCCGCCGCCCGCTATAACTTCGATTGGAACAAGCAGTTTGAGTTGTCCCTCGATCCCGAACGGGCGCGGGAATACCACGATGAAACCCTCCCGGCGGACATCTATAAAACCGCTGAATTCTGCTCGATGTGTGGCCCCAAATTCTGCCCGATGCAAACGAAGGTGGATGCCGATGCCCTCACGGAGTTAGAGAAGTTCCTCGCCCAAGCCGATGCTGAAAAAGTGCTAGCGGCAAAATAAGCGGTTGATGGGATCAATATAGAGTTCCTCGTTACTTGGCTCTGCCAAGTAACGCCCCCCGGAGGCTCTGCCTCCTTCCCCCTTAACAGGCGGCAGAGCCGCTAAGGTTCCGTGCCACGGCAGAGCTATGGCACGAGAGTTAAGTACTAAAGAAATTGCGATGCTTGAGCCTGCTGTGTTGATGCAACGCTGTATTGCCCTGGCCCAACAGGCGGCGGGCTATACTGCCCCTAACCCTTTGGTGGGGGCGGTGATTGTTAACCATGGCGAAATTGTCGGGGAAGGTTATCACCCCAAAGCGGGGGAGCCTCACGCGGAAGTTTTTGCCCTGCGGGCAGCGGGGGAAAACGCAAGGGGGGCGACGGTTTATGTCAATCTTGAACCCTGTAATCATCACGGCCGCACGCCCCCCTGTACGGAAGCACTGATTCAAGCCGGGGTGAAAACAGTGGTGGTGGGGATGGTGGATCCGGATCCTCGCGTTTCTGGTCAGGGGATTGCCCGCTTGCGAGCAGCGGGGATTGAAGTGATTACAGGGGTAGAGGAAGCGGCCTGTTTAGCCCTGAATGCGGGCTTTTGTCACCGTGTCACCCAGGGGCAACCTTGGGGAATTTTGAAATATGCCATGACTCTGGATGGCAAAATTGCGACGACGACGGGCCATAGTGCTTGGGTGACGGGGCCGGCGGCGCGGCGGTTGGTGCATGCAGTGCGATCGCAGTCTGATGGCGTAATCGTTGGTGGCAATACCCTCCGCCGGGATAATCCCCTATTGACGAGCCATGGGGTGAGGGAGCATAATCCCACGCGGATTGTTCTCAGCCGTACCCTTGATTTGCCCCCCGATGCTCAACTGTGGGATACGGCCATCGCCCCCACCTTGGTTTTTACCACTGAGGGGGCGAATGGTGAATTGCAACGGCAGTTAGGCGATCGCGGTGTGGAAATTTTAGAATTGCCGGTTTTGGAGATTACAGAGGTGATGCAAAATTTAGGCGATCGCGGCATGAACCAAGTTTTATGGGAATGTGGGGGCATTTTAGCTGCGGCGGCCATTCAAGCCCAGGCGGTGCAAAAAATTATGGCCTTTATCGCCCCTAAAATTATCGGTGGAGAACTGGCCCCAACCCCCATCGGCGATCTCAACCTCACGGCAATGACCCAAGCGCTAACCTTGAAAAATCTGACCCTCCGGGCCATAGATGGGGATTGGCTCATTGAGGGGGAACTATAATAGGAATGAAGAAAGTCTAACCGCCAAGATCCAGATCACGCTAAAATTGCTGGCAATTTTGGGTAGCCTTGACATTAGTTCAGAGAATTGTGATTTTTCTCCCATCCAATAAATTTGTTATCAATAATACAGTACCCCCTAATCACGGAGCCGCAGCTACTATGTCTCAGCCCAATCCACGCCGACCCTACCATTCCCCCCAACTCACCCAATATGGTGATATCAAAACCCTCACCCGTAACGTTGCTGTTGATGGCATCAACGGTGATGGTGCAGGGATGGGGGCTGTTCCCAATAAAACAGAGTAACTTCTGGGAATGCCCCACTATACCCTCTACGGGTTGAATCTCGTCAGCAATCGAGCGATCGCTGGCTTGATTCCCATACCGGCTCAACCGACAGATCTCGAAATTGACCTCGCTGGCCCAACAGTAGCCCATCCCCCCAACTACCTCAACCGGCCCCACTACACCAGCTCTAGTCATAATGAGCAGGGTCAACCTGCATTACGGGTGTGGTCTAATCCTCAACAAACAGAATTTTGGTTTTGCTACGGCGATCGCACCACCTTTTTTCTCCAACAATTGCCAGCAAAAATTACTGCCCATTGGCCCCCTGAACTAACGTTAGAGGATACGGTGACTTATCTGATTGGGCCGGTTTTGGCGTTTTGGTTACGGTGGCAGGGGGTGCTCTGTTTACATGGGAGTGCCGTGCAACTGGGAGGGAAGGCGATCGCCTTTATTGGCCCTGCCGGAGCTGGAAAATCCACCACCGCCGCCCTATTTGCCCAAGCGGGTTATCCCGTCATCACCGATGATGTGGTAGTAATCCACCATCCCCCAGGGGGAAACCCCCAGATCATCCCCGGTTATCCCCGTCTCCGCCTCTGGCAAAACTCTGTCCAATTGCTCTACGGCAGTCCCCAAGCCCTCCCCCGTATTGTCCCTACCCATCCCACTTGGAATAAACAATATCTCGACTTAACCCAAGCTCCCTATCAGTTCCAGACCCATCCTCTCCCCTTGGGGCGGATCTATTGCTTGGGATCTCGTACCGATGACCGCCCAACTCTAAAAACCTTAGCCGCCAGCATGGCACTCCTGCACCTCACCACCCAAACATCAGTGCATTACCTCCTCACCAAAACCATGCGCCAGCAGGAGTTTATGGCCCTGAGCGCCCTGATCCAGCAAACGCTCTGTGCGACTCTCACCACAACTCAGGATTGCCCCGATGCTAGAGATTTAATCACCCTGATTGAGGGAGATTTAGGAACTGAGATTATCGTTAATGGCGGGGCGATCGCTCCGATTTAAGCGCGTGTTCACCGTGAGGATTGCCCCGTTGAGCCAGGAGTTGTTCCTCTAACGCCGCAATCCGGTTATAGGCCGCCGTCACCTGAGCCGTGAGACGGCGCACCTGTAATTCTGGTGAGAGGCTCTGTTCCGCCATATTATAGTCGGGGATATGTTCACGCCTCCGTTGCGTATCCGGTAACACATCCTTGTGACTTAAAAACTCATCCTCTTCAGTTTCTAAGGATGCTGACACCATCGTAGGGAAAGGGGAAGGAGGAGGGGGCGGGGTTTCCGAGATCACTAAGGGGGGCAGCGTTGTAGAGGATTGCGTCAATGCGATGTTGAGGCGATGACTCAATTGTTCAACCAGCTTGTGTAACGCATCAACTTTACAATCCAAGGCCAGAAGCTGTCTTTGCAATATATCCATATAAATCCCAATCTTCCGTAATAATTTGGCTTACTCCCATCCTATTCTCGTTCCTGAAATTGGCTGTTGATATGCGGATTCATTTAACCTTTGCTGAACTGTCAAGGGGGAAAGATCGCGAAATCATTGGTTTGGGGTATGGATAGAGTACTCCTCAATCAAGGGTAGGGTCAGCTTTCACCCCTAACACCTCTCCCAAACTGTGGAAGAGGGGAGCCGGAAGTTTGACAAATCCAATCGGATGGCTATCGAGCCGTTGATGCCAGAGGAGGCTTACCGGCCATCGGGAAGATTGACCGTCAATAAAAAAAAGCCCCAGCTTTCCGAGAACGGATGCTGAGTCTTCGTTTAACAACAGGTTGATTGAGCAAATTTGAGGAGAGATCCTCTGTTCATCTAGCTCATCGCCGCATTAGAGCGATCAAAGGTGGAACCCAAGGTTCCAGATTGCTCACTTTCGTAGTGGCTGGTGTCGAGATCGAGACCGATTTCAGAGGCGGTGCGACCGAGCATGGATTGTTGGCGGTTGCGCACGTTGAGGCTGTGGCGCATCATCAGGTTGCGGGCTTGATTTTGGGTGTTCATAAGTGTCTCCAGGGGTGGATGAAGGGTGAAATATTATCGAACAGAAAGGAAAGGAAGTTTTTTAACAGAAAATAACATCTAGCTCATCGAAGAGCCGCTGCGGTCGTAATTCAGGCGAGAAGCAGAACTGAGTTTGCCTTGAATTTCGCTGGGGTGTTGATTGTTATCAATATCCATCCCCATTTCAGAGGCGGTGCGATCGAGCATGGATTGCTGACGATTGCGGATATTTTGGGTGTGACGCATCATCATGGCGCGGGCTTGACCTTGAGTATCCATAACGGGTGATCTCCGATTGCAGAAGGTGGGTGAGTAAAGTAAAAAATGAAGTTACGGAAAGGAAGTCAGGCAAGGATTGAGGGAAAAAGCGATTAGCTCATGGTGGAGTTGCTGCGATCGTAGTTGAGGCGGGAGGCGGAACTCGCCTTGCCTTGAATTTCGTTCGCGTATTGAGCGGTGTCGATGTCCATCCCCATTTCAGAAGCGGTGCGACCGAGCATGGATTGCTGGCGGTTGCGGATATTCTGGGTGTGGCGCATCATCAGGTTGCGGGCTTGATTTTGAGTGTTCATGGTTGCCTCCGATTGGCTAGGGATGTGATTGCTTTTTGTTCACAGTTTTACTGTAGCAGAGAATTCTGTAACAATGGCTACAGAATTTCCAATTCTTTACAAAAGTTCATTAAGGTTCGGTGATGAATGGCCCCAAGGGGCGATCGCCCCCTCTCCCCCCAAACCCTTACTCACCAAGCTTTTGGGTAATTTCACGGAGATCATCCCTCCTAAAATGGGTTATATTCTCCATTCTCCACTCCCCACTCCCCACCCCCCCCCCCCCCACCTCCCCCC
>NZ_JAYGHW010000046.1:0-27334 GCF_034932185.1 Spirulina sp. CCNP1310
TTCAGGGGGATTCCGCATCACCCACCGCCCCAACCTCACCCTCCTTCCCACTCCCCCCCACCCAACCCCCCACCCTCATCGGCTACCCCACCACCGCCCAACCCCTCGAATTCGCCCAACTCGAAACCATCCTCATCCATCACCTCAACCCCACCGCCCAACCCCTCACCGAAAACCAAGTCACCCCCGACGCATTCACCCAAGCCCTCCAAACCCCCGCCCCCGCGTTCCACTTCAGCGGCCACGGCTCCCACAACAGCGAAAACCCCAACACATCCGCCCTCTACCTTGCCCATGACCACCCCTTCACCCTCGAAGATCTCAACAGCCTCCCCACTATCCCCATCCCCCTGATCTGCCTTGCCGCCTGCGAAACCGGCATCACCGCAACCGGCGAATTCATCAACGAATTCGTCGGCTTCCCCGCCGTCTTCCTCAAAAAAGGCAGCCAAACCATCCTCAGCACCCTCTGGACAGTGAACGAAACCTCCAGCATGATCTTCGTCGTCGAATTCTTCCGCCACTACCAAACCCACCACAACCCCACCGCCGCCTTCCACCACGCCCAAACCCACCTCCAAACCCTCACCTGGTCAGGCCTCGCCCAGTGGTATCGCGCCGCCTCAGACCCCAACTTAAAACGCACCATCCGCGATGGACTGAAAAGCCTCGCGAGTAATATTGAAGATGACCCCGATCGCCATCCCCCCGACCAAACCCCCTACGCCATGCCCTACCATTGGGCCGGGTTTATTTTGACCACCGCTGCTCACGATGCTCACCCTTGACCAACTCCAACAGCAAAAACGCACCGCCATTCTCCAGATCGCGGCTAAATATCACGCGATTAATTTGCGCGTGTTTGGCTCTGTGGCCAGGGGAGAAGCCACCCAGAGCAGTGATGTGGATTTTTTGGTAGACCTGCCACCGGGTCAAAGCTTGCTCAAACGGATCGCCCTCCAACAAGAACTAGAAGACCTGCTCGGTTGCCCCGTGGATGTGGTGAAGCCGAGTAACCTACGCCCATCGATCCGAGAGTTGGTGCTTCAGGAGGCGATCGCCCTGTGACCCCCGACGAACGCACCTACTTAGAGGACATCAACGCTTGCATCACAAAAATCATCACCTACACAGGGGGCGATCGCACCACCTTCCTAGCCACCCCCATGATCCAAGATGCCGTGATTCGCAATTTTGAAATTATTGGCGAAGCGACGAAACGCCTTTCGCCGGAATTGCGTCAAGCCCACCCTGCTGTACCGTGGCGGGCGATCGCCGGGCTACGGGATATCTTAATTCATCAGTATGGCAACGTCGATCTGCTCGAAATTTGGGGCATCATTGAAGAAGAGTTACCGATTCTACAAACCGCCATTCATGCCCTCTTACGATCATGATCTCTCCCAACGATGCCATCACCGCCTTTTTAGCCGCTCTCGTTGCCACCCCCGACGGTGAGCCATTGCCCCCTTTCAATCGAGGGTTATTTGATGATCCAGATCAGTTCATCGATGATGCTGAAGACAAAACAGGTAAGATTCCCTTCTGGACAAAATACGACAAATTTCATGCTCAACTGGTGAAAGGCTACACCGCCAAGGAACGGGCTAAAATTCTGCGCTCTACCGTCTCCTCTGAAGATTCGGACGAAGCAGCAGAGATGGAAATAACGAATGTCACCCTATCGGCTGAGGAAATTATCAGCAGTCCAGAACCGATTCAGACCGCCCGTGAATCCTATGTAGAATCGGGGTTAGATCCCCTCAGTTGGTCTGTGGGGCTTACGGGATGGCAACCTTAATTTATCCCCATTTATTCTGTTTTAGCTACCACCGTCACCCGGTCAACCAACCCCAGGGCCATCCCACCTGGCAACAATGGCAAGCAGATCATGCTGCTTGTCAAGTTGCGGGTCGTCAAGAGTACCAAACTCAGGATTGGGAAGCTATTTATGAAGAAAAAAATTTAGCGAATACAAAAAAGAAAAATTCAGGGGATACAACGGGCTTACTCCTCTATGGATCTGTCCCAGAATCCCAAAAACTTCTACCGCTAGAGGTTGAAGTTTTGAGAACGCTTAAGAAAAACTTTGCAAGTCTTGAAAGTTCTATTGGTCAAACTTGGTTAATTCTCACCCAATGGCAACCCGAAACACCCCAAGAATCTGAAAATGAAGTTCTCCAATCCATTCTCAAGCTCTGGAGTCCGACAAGTAAAATCAAAACAGGTGTATTGCTCGGTACTTCTTTCCATTCAACTTCTTTAAAAGAGGGTGAAAATCTTTTCGTTTTCTTGGCTCAAAATGAAGAAAAAATGAGCCTAATCCTTGACTTTCGTTACGAACTACAACGACTGTTTTATCATGAGCATAAAATTCACTGGAGTTATTATCAGGGTCAAAAAATTAAGCAGGACTTGATTAACGATGGTTTCTTTCCTTCTCCCGAAGAAATTATTCCTAAAACTCTCATTAATTTCAAAGAGTCTCAATCTATCCGAGGCGATTTTCACGAGTTGCGAAAAATCCTCTATGGCAACATGGAAAAACTTGAACGCCATACGTTTAGTGTCGAAGGATTGTCTATACAACTGCGGACGTTAAAAACTAACTTAAAAGCCTATCATAAACGCCTTAACCGGATTCAAAATCTCTGCAAAGACTATCCTTTTCTTTCTAAGTTAGAACTTTGGTCAGATTTTGCTGCCGAGCAAGCGACCTTTTATCAAGACCAAATTGAACAGGATATTGAAAGTTTAATCCCCGGTTTACGGGTGCGTGATCAACAGATTAGAACTCTGCAAGTGATTGTCCAAGCAGCACAGGGAGAGCACGATCGCCACCTGGAAAATCTCATCGGTGCGGCCGGTGTTGGTGTGGGGTTTTCCTCCGCAGCAGCGGGGGCCTGGGCCGGGAAAACTGAGCCGTTCCAGACCTTAGGAATTAGCGTCATGTGGGGGTTGGTTTCCGGGTTGGTGGTTTATGGTGTGCTGCACTGGAGCAGGCGTAATCGTTAGGATCACACATGATTACCACTGGCGAAAACGAGGTGAAGAAACCGGGTTTCTGGGAGGAGGAAGTGTAAGCAACCCGGTTTCTGGTTTTCGTGAGTAAGCCTAGCAGCCTAGGAACACACCCCTTCGCCAGCGGCATTCGTCATCCGAAACACATCAAATTCACCGTCTTCAAATTCCCCTACAATTGTGAGGCGATCGCCCACAGTGACATGATCCGGCGTGAAATCACCGCACACATCCCAGGTATCGGTGGTGATGCGGCGATTCCCCACCCGTAAACGAAACCCATCTTCCCAAACCCGCTCCACAACCCCGGTAAAGGTGTGATTGTTGGCATGGGCAGCGGGAAAATTGCCGAAAGTTGCCATCAAGAGGGCAGTTGCGCCTAATAAGCCGGTGGTGAGCAGGGCGATGGGGGATAAAGATAATTTAATCATGGTGTACTCCTTGCAATGATTGCGGGTTTGTTCTTGACTTTTACTCTAGGGGGGGATTATGACCAGAAAATGACCAAATATCATGAATCTGCGTAGGGCGAAAAATTTTTCGCCCCTACATTGTCTACCGCCCTACATCATCAGATGAGCCGGATGCAAAAGGAGGTTTGATCTGAGGGAGGGCAATTGCCACCGTTGTCCCCTGCCCCAGTTCACTGGTAATGCGTAACTCACCCCCGTGAACGCTAACGATGTGCTGGGTAATGGCTAACCCCAAACCAAACCCATGGCTTCCCCCCGGTTGCACCCGATAAAACTGTTCACAGACATGGGGCAGCGCCTCAGCAGGAATGCCCATGCCCGTATCGCTCACCTGGAGAATGAGATGTTCTGTGGTGGGGATCACCTCCAACCGCACCGTACCGGGGGCGGGACTGTAGCGGCAAGCATTGGTGAGCACATTGGTCACAGCTTGTCCCAACAAAACCCCATCCCCAGAGACGAGCAAGGGTTCATCGGGCCAATGGGCTTGGAAGATTAAACCGGCATCGGTGGCCTGTTGTTGGCCAATGCTGGCCCATTGCACTAGCCACGATCGCAAATCAAGGGAGGCAAAGGGGGCGATCTCACGATTACCCTCCTGCCTTGCCAACCACAGCAATTGCTGCACCAATTCACTCATCCGTTTCGTGAGGGCAACAATTTTCGTCAGGCGTTGCTGTACCGCCGACCCTTGGGGGTCTGCCGCTGTCCAATCCGCCAAATCCATCAGCGCCACTTGGGCATTGCTGAGAATCGCCGCGAGGGGGGTGCGCAGTTCATGGGAAGCATTGGCGGTGAAACGCTCCAACTGGGTACAAACCGCTGTGAGTTGACGATTGGCCGCTTGTAAATGGGTGGCTTGGGTGGTGAGTTCCCCCTTTAATTGCCAAAAGAGATGCACCGCGAGGGCTGTCCCCACTAACCCCAACCCCCCCGCAATCCACAGGACTTGCCAAGTGATTTGGCGGTATTGGGCTTGGTGCTGTTGGCGATCGCCTAACAGTTGTTCCTCCACGGCGGCAAATTGATCAATCGCTTGGCGCGTATTGTCCATCGCACGGCCCGCATTGAGCCAGTCGTACAGTTCCGCCACCGCTACCACCATTTCCCCCGATTGCCCCTGTTGTTGTTTGAGTTCCTGTTGCAACATCACTTTTTGCTCCAACAGGGTTAGGGTTTCCCGGACTTGGCTGCGGATAATCTCCATCTGAGCAACTTGGGCGGGGTTATCCTGCACCAACTGTTCTAAACGAGTGAGGGAGGGCGGAATCACTCGGCGGGCCTCGTAATAGGGGGCTAAAAATTCCTCCCGTTGGGTGAGGCCATAGCCCCGCATCCCGGTTTCCGCATCAATGAGGGCGTTGAGTAATTTTGAAGATTCAAGGCGAACCACTTGGGTATGCTGTACCCACATTTCATCTTCCGTAAGGCTCATTTTCAGCCAAGCCACAGCGATTAAACTGGTGATCAAACAAACAATCGGGATGGCGATAATCGCCCCGCCCCGCACCCGCACCGGGAGCCGCTGCCATTGGGTCAATTTAAACGGTTTCATGGCTTGGAGGGGGTTGGAAACAATAGCCCATGCCGTACACGGTCGTAATCCAATCTTCCACGCCCAAGGCTTGCAACCGTTGGCGTAAACGCCGCATCCGGGAGGCGATCGCATTACTTTCCGGGACAGCATCCCAAGTCCAGAGGGCCTGCTCTAACTGGCCATGGGTTAAGACTTGGCGGGGGTGACGCATCAAATATTCTAAGAGTTGGAATTCAGCACTTTTCAGTAGTACCTGGCTATCGTGGTAGCACAGTTGGAGCGTATCGAGGTGCAACCGAAGGGCCGCCACTTGGAGCGTATCCCCACACCAATGGGGCGATCGCCGTCGCAAGGCCCGCACCCGCGCCAACAGTTCCGCCACATCCACCGGCTTAACCAGATAATCATCTGCCCCCGCATCCAGGCCCCGAACCTTATCGGCGGTGGTATCTTTTGCCGTCAGCAGGAGGATCGGGGTGGCCTGTTGGGCATGGCGTACCTGACGGCAAAGGGTGATGCCATCGGTGCCGGGTAGCATCCAATCGAGAATCAGCAGATCGTAGATTTGGTCACTGAGTAGACGTTGGGCGATCGCCCCATCCCCCACGCCATCGACAAGATGCCCTGAACGCATCAACGCTGTTTGCAGGGGTTCTCTTTGTTCTGGATCATCTTCCACCAGCAAGATCCGCATTTTGGATGACTTTCTCGCTTAATCTTGGGCAATAGTTCGTGATCGGGATTAGCCCCATCGGGTCAAAATCCCGGTGATCGTGGAGCAGACTGAAGTCAGCACTACAACCTGAATTATAAACGAAACGACAAACTGAATCTGAATATGGGGTTTCTGGCCTAGTCGCTGCCCCTAGATCATCGCTACACTAACCCAAGAGAGCGTTATCATCGGACTATGGCCTACACCCGCTACATCAACCCCCTCACAGACTTCGGCTTTAAGCGCATTTTCGGCACTGAAGCCAACAAAGCGATCATCATTGACTTTCTCAATACCCTCCTCCCCCCACATCACCAAATCCAAGACCTCACCTACAAAAACACCGAAAATCTAGGCAATACCCCCCTTGACCGGAGAGCATTTTTTGATATCTATTGCCAAGCAAGCGACGGTCAACGCTTTATTGTCGAAATGCAGAAGGTCAAGCAAGATTACTTCAAAGACCGCAGCATTTACTACGCCACCTTTGCCATCCAGGAACAAGCGGAAAAAGGCTACTGGAATTATCAACTATTGCCCGTTTATACGGTAGCCATTCTCGATTTTATTTTTGATGAACATCAAGATGATGAGGAGTTGATTCATATCATTAAGCTTAAGGATCAGCATTGCCGTACCTTCCATGAAAAACTGCAATTCATTTATATTGAACTGCCCAAATTCACGAAGCCATTAGAAGAGTTAGAAACTCCCCTCGATCAGTGGTTGTATGTGTTACAGCATTTGTCGGAATTGAGCGATCGCCCCGATCTACTCCAGGAAAACCCAGTTTTTAACCAATTGTTTGAATTGGCAGAATTTGCTGGCCTCTCGCGCTCAGAGCAGGGCCGCTATGAAAACAGTTTGAAATATTATCGGGATTGGAATAATGTCATGAATACGGCCCGCCGAGAGGGACGTGAAGAGGGACGTGAGGAGGGCTGGCAAGAGGGGCAACAAGTTTTAATTTTGCGCCAACTTCGCCGTAAATTAGGGGAATTACCAGAAGAAATTCAGTTCCAAATTGCTGCCCTCAACAGTGAGGATTTAGCAGATTTAGGCGAACGGCTATTTGATTTAAGTACGGTGGCGGACTTGCAGGATTGGTTAGCGGAGCGTTGTTAACGGGCTTAAAAGCCATGTCTGCCACGTTCATTCTGAGGATTGTCGTCCTCTCCGCCCTCGGGCCGCTACACTGGAAAGGCAAGGAGGAAAAACCGATGGCCATTCAAAGCACCTATAGCAGCGGCAAAGATTGGGGCAACCGGAAAAAACCAGCGCCCCAAACCCCATCAAAACCCGACCTCCTCCAGGCCACCACCACCCCCGACGAAACCAACCAAAACGAAGAACGCCTCCGGCCCCAACATCTCGCTGAATATATTGGGCAAAAAGACCTCAAAGGTGTGCTGGAAATTGCGATCGCCGCCGCCCAAGGCCGCCAAGACCCCCTCGACCATACTCTGTTTTATGGCCCACCAGGTTTAGGTAAAACCACCATGGCCCTGATCCTCGCCGCTGAAATGGGCGTAAACTGCAAAATCACTGCCGCCCCGGCCCTGGAGCGGCCCCGCGATATCACCGGCCTACTGGTCAACCTCCAAAAAGGGGACATCCTGTTTATCGATGAAATCCACCGCCTCAACCGGATCACCGAAGAACTCCTCTACGCCGCCATGGAAGACTTTCGCCTTGATATCACCATCGGCAAAGGTCAATCCGCCCGCACCCGTAGCCTCCCCCTCCCCCCCTTTACGATCATCGGTGCAACCACAAACATGGGGGCGCTGACTGCACCTTTGCGCGATCGCTTCGGATTAATCCAACGATTACGCTTCTATGATTGCGAAGAACTCACCGCCATTGTCACCCGTACCGCCGCGCTCCTCAATGTGGAAATGACCCCAGAAGGGGCGATCGCCATCGCCCAACGGGCCAGGGGTACACCCCGCATCGCCAACCGCTTGCTCCGCCGTGTTCGGGACTATGCCCAGGTGAAAGCCTTGGGAACGATTACCGCCCCCATTGCCACCGAAGCCCTTGAACTCCTCAACGTCGATCCCTTGGGGTTGGATTGGACCGATCGCCTCGTATTAAAGACAATGATTGAGCAATTTCGCGGCGGGCCGGTGGGGTTAGAGGCGATCGCCGCCGCCACTGGCGAAGATGCCCGCACCATCGAAGAGGCTTACGAACCTTACCTCTTGCAAATCGGCTTCATCAACCGCACCCCCCGTGGCCGCACCGCCACCGCCGCCGCCTATAGCCATCTTGGCTATGACAATCCCACGGGCCAAACCCAGCTATTTTGAGTCCTCCAAGGGAACATTGGGGTTATGGATTTGGAAAAAGCGATCTTTGAAAATCTCAGTAAAGGGTTTGAAAAATGTGGTAGAGGTTGAGCCGATGTTAAATGGCAAGGAGGCGGTAGAAGCGTTTACCGAGGGGGAGTTGTGGAGCGATTCTGCCGCTGCTCCGCCTTATTTTCCTGCTGCCAGAGCCAGAGCATCCCCGCAATCAGGGCAACCTGTAAAGCCAAGTTGGGTAAAGCGGAGGGGCGAGCCGTGCCTGCCGCTAATTGGGTGACAAAAATCACCGCCCCAATTAACCCCGATGCTCCAAAGCTAACATAAACAAACCGGCGCAACCCCCGGTAAGGGGCCTTGGCTTCGGCCCGGAGGTGGGCGTATTGTTCTGGATTGAGCGATCGCCGCTTGGTCATAGGAGTTTAAGAAAAATTTCTTCTATTCTAACGAGATTTTTCTAAAAATCCCTGCTATACTAGGGAACGCCTTGCCGATGTAGCTCAGTTGGTAGAGCACTCGATTCGTAATCGAAAGGCCGTCGGTTCAAATCCGATCATCGGCTTATCCCCAATCCCCCAGATCACAACGGCTATAGCCTTCACTGCCTTAGCCTTTTTTCTGGGGTTGAATGTACTATTGATCTCAACATCGGTTTAACCAGTTGAGGAAAATTTATGATTGCCCAACCCCAATATCCGCAAAAAATGACCCCGGCAGAATACTTGGCATGGGAAGCCCAGCAAGAAGAGCGCCATGAATACGTTGATGGCGAAATTTTGGCGATGACCGGCGGCAGTATTCCCCACACCAAAATTTACCTCAATTTCTATACGGCATTAAGACCTCATTTGCGTCAACGAGGCTGTGAAGCCTATGTTGCAGATGTGAAAGTTCAGACCCACAAAAATAGTCGTTATTTTTATCCTGATATCGTCATTACCTGTAATGCTGATGATTTGCAGTCTGAACAATTTGTTGAAAATCCAACCGTGATGATTGAGGTGCTTTCTCCTAGCACAGTGTCCTATGATCGCGGTGAAAAATTCAAGTATTATCGCCAAATTGCCAGTTTAGAGGAGTATGTTTTAGTAGACTCGAAATCGATGTCTGTTGAAGTTTATCAGCGCGGCGAGGGGAAAATGTGGCGTTATTATGCCTATGGGGAAGGAGAGGCCATTGCGCTTCGGAGCATTGAGTTTGAATGCCCCATTGAAGTTTTATATGAAACTGTCACCTTGGAGGAGGGATCAGAGAACTAAAATCCTCATTACGAACGTTTTTCGTGGTAATCTGAAGTATTGTCTTTACCGGAATCTTCTATGGCTGATCGTTTTTTGCCGGGAGCCGTCGTTCATTGCCGCGATCGCCAATGGGTTATTCTGCCTGCCGATATCCCTGATGTGCTGCGGTTGCGTCCCCTCAGTGGCAATGAAGACCAAATTTGCGGCATCTATCGCCCCCTAGCCCTAGAGGAAATCACCGCCGCTCAATTTCCCCTGCCCACCGCCGACACGGCTCAAGACCATACCGCCGCTCAACTGCTCATGGATGCGGCTCGCCTCAGTCTCCGCAGTGGAGCCGGCCCCTTTCGCGCCCTCGGTCGCCTCTCGGTGCGGCCCCGCCCTTACCAACTTGTGCCGCTGTTGATGGCCCTGCGGTTAGCGACGATGCGGCTTTTAATTGCCGATGATGTGGGGATTGGCAAAACCATTGAAGCGGGGTTAATTGCGCGGGAAATGCTCGATCGCAACGAAGTAAAACGCCTCGCTGTCCTCTGTCCCCCCCATCTCTGCGATCAATGGCAGCGGGAACTGCGGGAGAAATTTCACATTGATGCGGTGGTGATTCGCTCCGGCACAGTCAGCAAATTGGAGCGGGGCTTACCCCCCAGTGGGGATCATCATGTTTTCAGCTACTATCGCCATATCATCGTCAGCCTCGACTATGCCAAATCCGATCGCCGCCGGGCCAGCTTTCTCGCCCATTGCCCCGATTTCGTGATTGTCGATGAAGCCCACACCTGCACCCCTGGGGGCGGACGGAGCATCACCCAACAGCAACGGCATCAACTGCTTCAGGACATCGCCCAACGGGAGCAACAACACCTGATCCTGTTAACCGCCACTCCCCACAGCGGCCTAGAGGCCTCATTCCGGGCGATCATCGGTTTGCTCAAACCCCAGTTTGAGACTTGGGACATCAACCACTTGACCCAAAACCAGCGCATTGAGTTAGCCAGTCATTTTGTCCAGCGTCGGCGGGCCGATGTGAAGCGATGGCTCGGCAATGATACCCCCTTTCCCACCCGTGACCCCCTGGAGCAACCCTATAAACTCTCGAAGGAGTATGGCGATCTGTTTACGGGGGTTTATCAGTTTGCGCGGGGGTTGGTGAACACCGCCACAGCGGAGATGAGCCACGCCCAACGGCGGGGCCGGTATTGGGCCGCCCTGGCCCTGATTCGCTGTGTGATGTCTTCACCGGAGGCGGCGATCGCCACCCTCACCAACCAAGTCACCAAAACCGCCCAGGATCAGGGTTTGGAGATGGATATTGATGAAGATCTCATGGCCGCCTGCACCTATGATCCCACGGATCAGGAACAGGCCATGGATGCCCAGCCCACCATCGCCCTTGAGCAGGGGCAACGATCCTATCAGGATGCTGACCGGCGCAAATTGCGGGAATTTATCAAGGCCGCTGGTCAACTCAAAGGCGCAAAGGACAGCAAACTTCAGGGGGCGATCGCCACCCTCACCCCCCTCCTCGCCGAAGGCAACAACCCGATCATCTGGTGTCGCTACATCGCCACCGCTAACTATGTCGCGGCAGAATTACGCAAACAATTTGAGCAAAAACGGGGCAGTACAACCCGTGTGATTGCCATTACCGGGGAACTATCGGAAGAGGAGCGGGAAATCCGTTTAACGGAACTCAGCCAATACCCCCAACGGATTTTAGTGGCCACGGATTGCCTCAGTGAAGGGGTGAACCTCCAGGCCCATTTCAGTGCTGTGATTCATTACGATTTACCCTGGAATCCCAACCGCCTCGAACAGCGGGAAGGCCGCGTCGATCGCTACGGTCAAACCGCCAAGGTGGTGAAGAGTTACCTCATCTATGGCCAGGATAACCCCGTAGATGGTGCGGTTTTAGAGGTGTTGATCCGCAAGGCTGTGGCTATTCATAAAACCCTAGGGATTACTGTCCCCGTGCCGATGGATAGTGCCACGGTTTCGGAAGCCGTGTTTAAGTCCCTCTTTGACCGAAAAACCGATGCCCAACAGCTTTCCCTCTTGGATTTGCTCGATGGGGAGGAATCGGCCCAGGATCAGGTACATCGCAATTGGGATCGGGCCATTGAGCAGGAAAAGGCCAGCCGCACCCGGTTTGCCCAACGGGCGATTAAACCGGAGGAGGTGGAGCAGGAATTGGTGGAATCGGATCAGATTTTGGGGAATGAGGCAGATGTAGAGCGGTTTGTGAAGGCGGCCTGTGAGCGGTTGCACGTTTCTTTACAGCGCAAAAAGCAGGGTTGGCTCTTGCCGGCGATTCCCCTCCCCCTCAGGTCTAGCGTTGATCCCCAACTCCGTCTCCTCACGTTCACAACACCGGCCCCCCCAGGGGTGGAATATATTGGCCGCAATCATCCCCTTGTGGCCGGTTTAGCCCGCCATCTTTTAGAGCAGAGTCTTGTCCAGGGTGAGGAGGAACCCATTGCCGCCCGTAGTGGTTTAACGATTACTCAGGCTGTCAGTCAGCGCACAACGTTACTGTTGTTACGATCGCGCTATCTGCTCACCAGTCCCAAGGTGGATGCTCTCTTAGCAGAAGAATGTTTTGTGGCGGGATTCACAGGGCCGCCGGTCAATCCCCTCTGGCTTGATCCGGCGGTGGCGCAAAATTTGCTGCAAACCGCTGAACCGGCGGGGGATTTGCCTTCAGGGATGAAGCGATTGGACTTGGCGGATGTGATCGCCAGTTTAGTGGACTTGGAGGAGGAATTGGGGGCGATCGCCCAACTCCGCAGTCAAGCCCTAGCCCAATCCCATCGTCGGGTACGACAGCTTACGAAGGAGGGCCAAATCCGGGTACAGCCTCAGTTACCCATGGATATTCTGGGGATCTATGTTTTAAAACCTCTTTAACCCTCTGCACAACAAAGCAATGGCTATGAACTCATCCATCAGTTTACAAATCGCTGGCAATCTGATTACGCCTGACCTCACCCCTGATCTACTCCAGGGGGAAATCAAGGGTCAAACGCCCCAAGATTTTGGCCTGGGGAAAAATAACAAACTAGCGGACGAAATTGCCATTGCTTGGGGAGATGCCAAGGCCTATTGGGCGGCGTTCAGTCGGGCCCAGTCCCGCCTACCGGAGGGGGATCCGGCAACGACGGTGACGCGGGAACAATGGGCGATCCCGTTGTTGCGAAGTTTGGGCTATGAGCCGGTTTATGTGGCGAAGGCGGAGATTGTGGAGGGTCAAACCTATGCGATTTCCCACCGGGCGGAACCGGGGGAGCAGCGGCCACCGTTGCACATTATTGGCAGTGGGGTGAAGTTGGAGCAGCGGCCCCCCAGTGGTACGCCGCGCCTTTCGGCCCATGCTTTGGTGCAGGAGTATCTCAATCGCACGGAACATCTGTGGGGGATTGTCACCAATGGTCGGCAATGGCGGCTTTTGCGGGATTCTTCTTTAATGACGCGGCTCACCTATGTTGAGTTTGATCTTGAGCAGATGCTCAATGGGGAGAATTTTGCGGAGTTTGGTTTGTTTTATCGGCTGTTCCACCGTTCGCGGTTGCCGGCGACGTTGGAGGATGGGGATCACTGTTTATTGGAGTTTTATCATCAGGAATCGCTACAACGGGGGGGGCGGGTGCGCGATCGCCTCCGGGATGGGGTGGAGCGGGCTTTGAAGGTTCTCGGCACGGGGTTTTTGCAGCATCCCCAGAGTGGGGCGTTGCGGGAGGCGTTGGCGGCGGGGCGGGTGACGGCGGTGGATTATTACCGGCAGCTTTTGCGGTTGATCTATCGTTTGTTGTTTTTGATGGTGGCGGAGTCGCGGCATTTATTGTTGACGACGGCTGATCCGAATCAGGCGAGGATTTACCAGGAATACTACAGTATTGAGCGGTTGCGGTTATTGGTGGAGCGGCCCAGTTGGCGGCGGGAGGGGTTTCAGGATTTATGGCAGGGTTTACGGATTACGTTTCGGTTGTTTGATGAGAATTGGCGGGGTGAGGCGTTGGGGCTATCGGCGTTAAATGGGGATTTGTTTGGTTCTGAGGGTCTTGGGGATTTAGATGGGGCGGGGATTGATAATCATGATCTCATTTTGGCGTTGCGGGGGTTATCGCTCTATGAGCAGAAGGGGCAGTTACGGCGGGTGAATTATGGGGCGTTGGATGTGGAGGAGTTGGGGAGTGTCTATGAGAGTTTGTTAGATTTTTATCCCCAGGTGAATGAGTGGGGGTTTGAGTTAGTGGTGGGGAGCGATCGCAAGACTACTGGCTCTTATTACACGCCTCCGGCGCTTGTGGGCCAACTGATTAAAAGTGCTTTAGACCCGATCATTGAACGTTGTTGGGCTTCAGGGCAACAAGAGGCGGCTCTGTTGGGGTTGAAGGTTTGCGATCCGGCTTGTGGTTCGGGGCATTTTCTGTTGGCGGCGGCGCGGCGGATTGGGAAGGAGTTGGCGCGAATTCGGACGGGGGAGGCGCAACCGGGGCCGGAGCCGATGCGGTTGGCGATCCGGGATGTGATTCAGCATTGTATTTATGGGGTGGATTTGAATCCGTTGGCGGTGGATTTATGCAAGGTGGCGTTATGGATTGAGGGGTTTTGTGGGGGGATGCCGTTGAGTTTTTTGGATCATCGGATTAAGTGTGGGAATTCGTTGGTGGGGGTGATGGATCTGGATGTGTTGAAGGGGGGGATTCCGGAGGGGGCTTATAAGCCGGTGACGGGGGATGATAAGGCGATCGCCTCTAATCTCAAGAAGAGTAATACAAAGCAGTTAAAGGCGATCGCGTCGGGTCAGTTGTCGTTGTTTGATCTGGAGTTTGGCCCGCGTTGTTCGGTTTATGCGTCGCGGGCGGCGGCGGTGGAGGCGGTGGCGGATAGTACGATCGCGGGCTATCGGGAGAAGGTGCGGCGGTATGGGTTGTTACGGGAGGATGGGCAGTGGTGGCAAGATTTTTCGGCTTGTCATTTATGGACGGCGGCGTTTTTTATGGGGTTGACGCGGGAAAATTTGGCGTTGATGCCGACGACGGAGGCGTTGGATCGGCTGTTGGCTGAGGTGCGGCGGTTGGCGGATCGGGAAATGGAGCAGGGATCGTTGTTTGCTGTGGGTGAAACGTCGCGGTCTACGCCGTTTAATGTGGTGCAGATTGTGGCGGCGGCGAACCGTTTAGGGGAAAAGTATCGGTTTTTCCATTGGCCGTTAGAGTTTCCGGAGGTGTTTGAGCAGGGGGGGTTTGATTGTGTGTTGGGGAATCCGCCATGGGAGCGGATTAAGTTACAGGAGAAGGAGTTTTTTGGTTCGCGGGATCGGGAGATTGCGGGGGCGAAAAATAGCGCGGCTCGGAAGAAGTTGATCCAGGGTTTGGCGGTGCAAAATCCGGGGTTATTAAAAGAGTTTAATGATGAGAAGCATTTTGCGGATGCTCAGGGTAAGTTTATCCGGGAGTCGGGGCGGTTTTTGTTGACTTCGCGGGGGGATATTAATACTTATGCGGTGTTTGCGGAGTTGGATCGGGAATTGATTGCGGCGCGGGGTTTTGGTGGAGTGATTGTGCCGACGGGAATTGCGACGGATGCAACAACAGCACCATTTTTTGCAGATTTGGTTAAACAATCTAACCTTTCTCAAATTCTCGGCTTTCACAATGAACGCTTTCTATTTCCTGGAGTTGATCATCGTGTGACGTTTTGCGAAATAGTTTTAAAGGGTAAGCAGATCATTAATGAAGAAATGATATTTTCTTGGTTTGCTTTTACTGTTCCAGAAGCTAACAATCAGGATCGTCAGTTCTCACTCACTACAGATGATTTTCTCAAAATCAATCCGAATACGCTAACCTGTCCAATTTTCCGAACTCGCCAAGATGCGGAACTCACAAAAAAAATCTATCAGCACGTCCCTGTTTTAGAAAACGAAAACACAAAACAAAACTCTTGGGGTATTTCGTTTATGTCAATGTTTCATATGTCGAACGATAGTCATTTATTTTTTGATGAGCCGGGAGAAGGTCGGCTACCACTATATGAGGCGAAATTATTTACACATTTCGATCATCGTCACTCGACCTATGAAGGCGCAACACAAAAGCAGCTTAACGTTGGTATTTTGCCCCGCTCAACAGATGAACAAAAACAAGACCCTGATTACACCGTCACGCCGCGCTATTGGGTCGAGCAGTCTGAAGTTGAAAATCGCCTAGAAAACTGGAATAAAGAATGGTTGATGGGCTTTCGAGATGTTACGAATGCGACAAATGAACGCACTGCAATTTTAAGCCTACTTCCTAAAGTAGCAGTAGGACATAAAGCACCACTAATATTTTTAAACAAAAATACAGCATTAGTCACTTGTTTTATTGCTAACTTTAATAGCCTTGTTTTTGATTTTGTCGCTCGTCAAAAGTTGGGCGGAACATCACTAAGTTATTTCATCGTGAAACAACTCCCCGTAATCCCGCCAGAACGCTACACTCAAGCCGACATTGATTATATTGCCCCCCGCGTTCTCGAACTCACCTACACCGCCCACAACATCAAACCCTTCGCCGATGACCTATGGAAAGAAGCCACACCCGAACAGCGGCAACAACTCGCCCAACGCCGC
Source organism: Spirulina sp. CCNP1310 (assembly GCF_034932185.1). NCBI lineage: Bacteria > Bacillati > Cyanobacteriota > Cyanophyceae > Spirulinales > Spirulinaceae > Spirulina > Spirulina sp. CCNP1310. The sequence continues at coordinate 15,910 of NZ_JAYGHW010000046.1, forward strand.
CACCCCCCCCACAGCCCCGAACTCCAACAAATCGACCTCCACAGCCCAGAAAACCCCCTACCCCCATTCCTTTGGGATGAAAACCGCCGCGCCAAAATTCGCGCCGAACTCGATGCCAAATACGCCCAACTCTACGGCCTCACCCGCGACGAACTCCGCTACATCCTCGACCCCGCCGACATCCACGGCCCCGACTTCCCCAGCGAAACCTTCCGCGTCCTCAAAAACAACGAAATCAAAAAATACGGCGAATACCGCACCCAACGCCTCACCCTCGCCGCCTGGGATATCCACCTTAAAAATTAGAGCTAAGTAGGTAGGTTCAATTATCTTGTAGACGGGTTTCGACTTCGCTCAACCCTCAAATCCTTGCTGGATAAAGAGTCTAGCTGATGAGCCGAGTCGAAATCAGCGGCGGGTGTGATGTTTGATTAGTCCCGGCTACTTAAAGCCCAACAACATCCAAAAAATAAAAAATAACATTCCCAAAAAATCACCACACATAACGCCTTGAGACTTGGCCAAAATGCCAGAGATAACCTATACTTTCCTCAAGCATCCGTTTTGCCTCCTCCAAAAGTTCCGTCAACTTTCAACACCATGCAAACCTGGACTGTCACCTTTGCCACCACCTTTTTAAGCGAACTTCTCAACCTGCCCAAAGCCGTTCAGAAAAAAGTTGAGAAAAAAATCAATATTCTCGAAAAAGACCCCATCTCCGCCCAAGGAGATGCCAAAAAACTCAAAGGCTATGACGATCACGTTTATCGCGTCCGCCTAGGCGACTATCGCCTCTTTTATCGCTTCGATACCAATTGGATCAAACTCCTCAGCATCCGTAAACGGGACGATCGCACCTACGAAATCCAACTCCCCACCACCGCAACCCCCACCCCGCCCCCTCATTGGGCCACCACCGAACCCCCCCCGACCCCAACACCCCCCAAACCCCAAAACCCCAAAACCCCCCTCCCCATCACCCAAACCCGCCTCCAACAATGGCAAATTCCCCCCGAATATTGGCCCGCCATCCTCACCGCCCCCCACGAAGATGCACTCCTAGAACTCCCCATCCCCGATCATGCCCTCCAACGCATCATCGATAACCTCTATCCCCGCCCCATCGCCGAAATCATCGCCCAACCCGCATACATCCTCAACGAACCCGAAGACCTCCAACGCCTCGCCACCGGCAGCCTCACCAGCTTCCTCCTCAAACTCGACCCCGAACAAGAAAAACTCACAGCCTTCGGCAAACAAGGCCCCATCCTCGTCAAAGGCGGCCCCGGAACCGGCAAATCTACCCTCGCCCTCTACCGCGTCCAACGCCTCCTCCAAGAAGGCCTCACCCCCATCCTCTTCACCACCTACACCAAAGCCCTCGTCAACTACTCCGAACAACTCCTCAACCCCCTGATCGGCCAACCCCTCAAACCAGCAGGCGTAAAAGTCGCCACCGTCGACTCCATCGCCTTTCACCACTACTGCCAAGCCCACGGCAAACCCCAATTCGCCTCCACCGATCAAGCCCTCACCCTCCTCAAAACCGCCCTAGACACCGCCCCGATCCCAGGCAAAAACCGCTTCGATTGCCTCGGCCGCCGCCAAACCCTAGAACGATTGGGCCTCCCCTACCTCCTTCAGGAAATTGAAACCGTCATCGATGGCTGGGGCATCCCCGACCTAACCGCCTACCTCAGCCACGAACGGCGCGGCCGGGGTTTGCCCCTCCAAGCCCGATTGCGCGAAGCCCTCTGGAGTCTTTACGAAACCTGGCAAACCCTGATGACAGAACAGGGATGGGTGACTTGGCCCCAACTGCGCCGCCAAGCCTTAGCCGCCGTCACCCAACTGCCCACCCCCCCCTATCAAGCCGTCGTCATTGACGAAGCCCAAGATCTCTCCCCCGTCTCCCTCCGGTTTCTCCTCGCCCTTGTGCCTTCCTTTACCGGCGTTTACCTCACCGCCGATGCCTCCCAATCCCTCTATCAGCGCGGCTTTAGCTGGAACCAGATCCACAGCGATTTAAAAGTCACCGGGCGCACCCTCCTCCTCAAACGCAACTATCGCAATACCGAGCAAATCATCACCGCCTGTGGCACCATCCTCGCCGGTACAGAGGCGGGCGATAGCGATTGCCTCACCCCAGAGCCATCGGTTTATCAGGGAGCCATCCCCACCATTGTCCTCACCGATGACCCAGAGGCAGAAATTGAGGCCATTCATCAATTTTTTGTCGCATCAGCGCGGCACTGTCGTTTGCCCCTCCATGGCGGCGCAGTCCTTTGCCCCAACAGTGCCATGGGTAAGGCGATCGCCCAACGGCTCCAACAACGGGGAACCACCGCCCAATTCGTCACCGGGAACGATATCGACATCAACGCCACCCAGATTAAAATCCTCACGCTCCATTCTGCCAAAGGCTTGGAATTTCCCTTTGTCGCCATCGCCGGCCTCCAAGAAGGCATCCTCCCCCACTTCAACGCCGATCTCCCCCCAGAAGAACAAGCAACCACCCTCGATGAACAGCTTCGCCTCTTCTATGTGGGCTGCTCCCGCGCCATGCGATCGCTCCTCCTCTGCGGTTCCCACTCCCATCCCTCCACCTTTTTAAACCGTCTCAGCCATCCCCATTGGCAAAAACCATGAAAATCACCATCCAGTTACGGGAACTGCTTCAGGAAAACGATGCCACCCTAGAGCCGTTTTTAATGCTCATTGGCCAGGGTCATGCCCAAATTGACTGCACCGGAGTCGAATCCCTCACGCCGGCCCAGTGCGATCGCCTCTTTACCTATACCCCCCCCCATTGGGACGTTGCCGAATTTTGGGAAATCATGATCGAAACCGGCCTAAACGACAGCCTCACCGAATCATTACTCACCTGGCTGGATCAACGCCACGGCCGCACCCCCACCCCATCCCCCCCTCCCGCCCTCATCCCTTCATCCTTTCCCTCCTCCCCCAACCTCGATATTTTCAAACTCCGCAATGAGGTCGTCCAGGATTACCGCCAATACATCGAAAGCTTTTTGAAAATCCGCGACCCCCACGTTAAAAGCTTTGTAGATCAAGAACTTGAACGAGGGCAACTCTGGCCGAACCCCCTCGTTCAACTCAACCCCACCTATCCCCCAGGGGGCGATCTGCCCACATTGGTACGGGAAGGCATTTTACATCCAGAGTGCGATCGCTACTTCCCCGACTATGTTTCCCGCTACCGCTTTCGCCTCCACCAAGACCAAGCCTTTCGCCTCGCCCAACGCCAAGAACCCTACGTCCTCACCACCGGCACCGGCTCCGGTAAAAGCATGACCTATGTTGTGCCGATCTTTGATGACCTGCTCCGCAATCCTGGCCTCAAGGGAGTCCGAGCCATTTTGGTTTATCCCATGAATGCCCTGATCAACTCCCAAAAAGAGGAGTTTAAAAAATTCCTCGCAGGTGTACCGGATTCCCCCATTCGCGTTGCCCAATACACCGGCCAGGAAAGCCTCACCCAAAAAACAGAAATCCAAAACAACCCCCCCCAAATCCTGCTCACGAACTACATGATGCTCGAACTGATGCTCAGTCGTAATCAGGAAGAGGCCCTTGTCGCATCCCCTCACCTCAAATTTCTCATCCTCGATGAATTGCACACCTACCGGGGCCGTCAGGGGGCAGATGTGGCCATCCTGATTCGGAAATTGCGCCAACGGTGCGGCCAAAAACTACTTTGCATTGGCACCAGTGCCACGATGTCCACAGAGGGGACGCGGAGCGATCGCAATCAAACCGTGGCAAAGGTCGCCCGTAAACTCTTTGGCGTGGCAGTGCCGCCGAAAAATGTCATTGATGAAACCCTAGAGCGGACGATCCAACGGCCCGATCCGACGGCGGCAGAACTCCGCACCGCAGTAGCAACGGGGTTGCCCCCGATCGCGGCCCAAACCTTAGCAGCATTCCAAGCCCATCCCCTCGCCCCTTGGCTAGAGATGACCTTTGGGCTACGGGAAGAAGAGGGCCATTGGGTGCGCCGTACCCCCATTTCCCTGGCTGATGGTGCGGCCCAACTGGCAGACACCACGGGCGCAACCGTTGATCATTGCCAGGAACTCCTCCAACAGATGTTGATCTGGGGCAGTCGCACGGGGGGGCTAGCCTTCCGCCTCCACCAGTTCATTTCCCAAGGGGGCAGCGTCTACGCCACCGCAGAGGGGCGATCGCAACGCCTGCTGACCCTGGAGGGGCAATATTCAACAACAGGCGATCGCCTCCTCTATCCCCTCGTTTTTTGTCGGGAATGTGGCCAAGATTATTATTTGGTGCATTGCGATCAGGAGCAACAAACCGTCCAACCGCTCCTCCCCACCGCCTTAAGTGCCGATCATGAGGATCACCAAGCGGGGTATTTAACCCTGGATGAGCCGGGATTATGGGAGGGAGAGAGTGAGTTGCCGGAGAATTGGTTTAAAGAAACGAAGCGAAAGGGGCGATTTGTCAAGCCAGAATACGATCCCTTCGTTCCCCAACGGCACCAAATCCTGCCCAATGGTCGCATCGTTCCCTCCCTCAGCGAGGGGACAACCTTTTGGTTTATCCCCTCACCCTTCCTCACCTGCCTAAAATGTGGCGTTGTCCACGACAAACGCAAACGGGAATTTACGAAACTCTCCCGCCTCAGTAGTGAAGGGCGCAGCACCGCCACGACGTTACTCTGTCTTTCCACCGTCAATCGCCTCAAAACCAGCGGCGCGATCCCCCCCGCATCCCAAAAAATCCTCAGCTTCACCGATAACCGTCAGGATGCCTCACTGCAAGCGGGCCATTTTAACGACTTTGTGCAAACCAGTTTGTTACGCGCTGCCCTCAACGCCGCTATCCAGGCTCAACAACAACTCACCCATCAGCATCTCGCCCCAGCCGTCGTCGAGCAGATGCAACTCACCCAGGCGGACTACGCTAAACAGGAAGCAAACTATGGGCCAGGTAAAACCCGCAACGAAAAAGTTTTTCGTGATCTCATTGAATATCGCCTCTATCAAGAGTTGAGAAAAGGCTGGCGGATCGTCCAACCCAACCTTGAGCAATGCGGCCTGTTGAAAATTGAATACGAGGGCTTAGCAGCCATCTGTGGCGAAACGGCATTGTGGGCGCAATATCCCCACGCCATCTTGCTCCAAGCCAGCCCCGCCCAACGCTACGCCGCCATCTGTGCCTTCCTGGATCAGTTGCGGAAAGATTTAGCCCTCGATGCTGTACTGTTGCAATCCTCAGGATTGGAGGAGTTGAAGAAAAACGTGGAGCAACTGATTAAAGAGCCATGGTGCTTTGATCGCCAGGAAAAACTCCATGAGGCGCGATGGGCTTCCACCGCCGTTGGTAAATCCGGCAAAGATACCGTTAAACTCACCGCCCGCAGCAAAATCGGTCGGTTTCTGCGCTCCCCCCAAGCCTGGCCCTGGCTCAATGAGAACCTGAGTGAAGCGGATTATGACCGTTTAATCGCAACCCTGATCACGATCCTGGCGGATTCGGGGTATCTGCTGCGATCGGGGCAAAAGGTGCAACTGCGCATTAGTGCGATGCTCTGGAAAGCGGCGCAAGCCAGCCATATTCAGCCCGATCCCCTCACCGCCAAACGATTGCCCGGCAGTGAAGATCGCCAGTTAGCCGTGAACTCATTTTTCCAGGCCTTCTATGGCACTGGCGGCCCCAACGTCCACAACATGGAAGGGCGGGAGCATACGGGGCAAGTCAAAAATGAAAACCGCCAACAACGGGAAACCGATTTTCGGTCGGGCAAACTGGCCACATTGTTCTGCTCCCCCACAATGGAGCTTGGCATTGATATCGCCGATCTCAATGTCGTTCACCTCCGCAATGTGCCTCCCAGCCCCGCCAACTATGCCCAACGCAGTGGCCGAGCCGGACGCAGTGGCCAGGAGGCTTTGGTGATCACCTATGCCTCTGTGGGCAGTGGTCATGATCAATACTTCTTCCGACGACCGGATCAGATGGTGGCGGGGGTGGTGGTGCCGCCCAAGTTGGAGCTAGGCAACCGGGAGTTGATCAAATCCCATATTCACTCCCTCTGGTTGGCCCATACCGGGCTTTATTTGGAAAGCTCCATGAATCAGATTCTCGATTTATCCCAACAGGGCTACCCCCTCCAAGATTCGATCCGCAGTCAATTGACCCTTTCCCCCGATGCTTTGGAGCAGTGTTTTGAGGCGGCGAGGGGGACGTTAGCGGATGACTTCTGTCGTCAAGATTTAAAGCGGGCTAGTTGGTACAACGAGGAATTTATTCGCGGCGTGATTGAGGATGCGCTGACCAGTTTTGATCAGGGGTGCGATCGCTGGCGTAACCTCTACCGTGATGCAGACATCCAACTCCAAACCGCCCGGCAAACCATTGATAAAGTCACCGGGGGCTTAATTTCCGCTGAGGAGCGTAGCCATGCCGAGGCCCAGGAGCGGGAAGCCAAACGCCAAATTGATTTACTGGTGGGGCAAACCCATCAAGGCCGCAATCAATCCCAGTTAGAATTTTACCCCTATCGCTACTTTGCCGCTGAGGGCTTCTTACCCGGCTATAATTTCCCCCGTCTCCCCGTCCGAGCCTATATCCAAGCCGGGCAAGACGGAGAATTTGTCTCCCGTCCCAAGGGGGTAGCGATTCGAGAATTTGCCCCCCAGAATGTTCTTTACTATGAGGGCAACAAATTCCAGATTTCCAAAACTCGTATTCCTGTCAAGGGGATTGAAAGCGGCTATCAACGGGTGGCAGTTTGTCCCCACTGTGGCTATTTCCATACAGGGGATGCCTATGATCATCATCTTTGCGACAACTGCCAAGGCAAAATTGCCCCGGATCATTGTGGCAATCCGGCAAAACTCAATCATGTTTTGCAGATGGAAACGATGCTGACGCGACGACGGGAGCGGATCACCTGCGATGAGGAAGAACGGCTCAAATATGGCTATAACGTCACCACTCACTTCCGTTTTGATCCACAAAAACAAGAACGTGCTTTAGTGATCGCCGCAGATGGGACAGCCCTCCTGGAGATTACCTATGGCGACACCGCCAATCTTTTGCGGCTCAACCGAGGCTTAAGGAGTAGTCTAGATCGAGGGTTTAAGGTTGATAGTACAACGGGAATTTGGGGGGATGCCCGCAGTGAAGACCAGGCGGATACCTTGCACCGCGAAGTTTATCTCATGGTTGAAGATGTCTGCAATGTGTTGCTGATTAAAGCGAGTCACATCCCCACCCAGGATGCGGATGGGTACGCGATCGCAGATCAGTTTCTCGCCACGTTGCAATATGCCCTAGAAAGGGCGATCCAAGCGGTCTACAAACTGGAAGAGAACGAACTGGCCTCGGAGCGACTGGGACAGGGGCAATATCTTCTCTTTTGGGAGGCTTCCGAGGGCGGGGCGGGTGTGCTCTCTCAAATCCTGGAGAATCCGGCCGCATTCCAGGCCTTGGCGCGGGAAGCCTTGGAGATCTGCCATTTTGTCGAGGCCAAGGAGACCTGTATCAAGGCTTGCTATGACTGTTTGCTCTCCTACCGCAATCAATTTGATCATCCCCGCCTCGATCGCCACATCATCCGTGGATACCTGGAGCAATTGACCAAAAGCCAGATCCAACGCCATGGGCTGGGGAGATCTCGTGAGGAACAATACCAACAATTAAGGGGGCAGACGGATCCCCATTCAGCCTTTGAGCGGGAGTTCCTCGCTGAACTCTATCACCAGGGTCGGAAGTTACCGGACGCGGCCCAAGCGTTCATTCCAGAGGCTGATATTAAGCCCGATTTTCTCTACCACAATCCCAATATCGCCATTTTTTGTGATGGTTCAGTGCATGATCATCCAGAGCAACAAAAACGCGATCGCCTCGCCAGGGAAAATCTCAAATATCACACCAATTATCAGGTGATCGTCTTCCGCCATGATGAAGATTGGCGGGAGAATTTGAGGGCGTCGGGGTTGTAGGGGGTTGCTTAGGGGCGGGTTAACACCTCTTCGCGAAAGGCATTCACCTCATGAACCAGCCAATCCTGCTCCTCTGGGGTGAGGCTGTGGCCGAAACGGATGCGAAAGGGTTTGGAAGTTTCCCAAATGTAGATCCAGCGCGATCGCCCCGCCCCTGTTTCCTTGCCTTGATACTGAACTTCGAGATGTTTTGGGTGATGGGTTTGGTAGAGCAAAACTTGATCGAGGGGAATTTCAGCGGTTTCCTCCACCGGGAAAAATTTTGATTGGATCTTGAGCGTCGTGGGGGTAATTTCGAGGGTCGTTTCATCCCCTTTGAGGTGGCGTAACCGTCGCCAAACCACATGGGTACTTTTTGCCAAAATCCAGATCGGCAATGCTAAAAACACTGCAACGAGGATCTTCACCCCAAAATCTTCGGTGGGATCAAAGGCGATAATGATCACAATCAGGAGCATGAACAGTTCAAGAATGCTGGCGATCGCCCCCCACAGCAAATTCACCACCAAAAGGCTAAACCGGCCCACAGTCCACCAGGTGCCGCTGGGAATCTCGGCTCTGAGATCCGTCTCCGTTTTGGTGAGGACAATTTGACTGTGGGGCGGTTGGGGGTTGAGGTTGGGTTGCAGTTGGCGAACAATATCAAGGGGTAAGTTTTCCGTTAATGTCTCTTGGGCAACAACGGCATTGGCAAAGCGATCCTCTAGAGCCGGTTCGAGCATTTTGGTCAACCAATCCCCAAAGGGGCGGGAAACATTAATTTCACTCCGAAAATCCAACTTCATCCGTTTTTGAGGGAGTTCAGCGGGGGATTGACCACAGAGGAGAAAAACCAACGTTGCCCCTAAACTATAGAGGTCAGAGGCCAATTGAGCCTGGCCGCGAAACTGTTCCGGCGGCATATACCCGACGGTTCCCACAAATGTACCGCTATGGCTGAGGGTGGTGCGATAGATATCCTGGACTGCGCCAAAATCTACTAACACGATTCGGCCGTTGGGATCCCGGATTAAATTATCGGGTTTGAGGTCGCGGTGAATGACCGGGGGGGTGAGGCCATGGAGGTAGGTGAGGATTTCTAAAACCTGAAAGGCGATCGCCTTCACCTCCTCTTCCGTGGGTTGCCAGCCCTGCGATCGCAATTTTTCTAAAGATTCCCCCTCCACCAATTCCTGCACCAAATAAAAGCGGCGATCGTCGGGGGTATCCAGTTGGAAATAATCCACATATTGGGGAATGCCGGGATGCTGCAATGTGGCCAAGACCCGCGCCTCCCGCTCAAACAGATCTAACACCTTCCATTCGGAGACTTGGCGCAGGGATACCACTTTAATCGCCACCCGCTGACGGGTTTGCTCATCCACCGCTGCATAGGTGGTTCCCATCGACCCCTGACCTAAAACCGTGACAACTTGATAGCGATCTGCGATGCGTTCACCTTGGGCATGGATTCCGTACATGGGTTCAAGGGGGTAATTCTCAACATTTCCTCAAGGATTGGGGCCAGATTTCCGGACTAAATCCCCCGTTGGGTGGGGGGGTTAAAGATTTCACTCAACCCTTCTCCCAATAACGATAACCCAGTCACCAACGTTGTCATCGCTAAACCCGGAAACAGGGCTGTCCACCAAACCCCAGTGGGGAGGGCATCGAGGGCGAGACGGAGATCATAGCCCCATTCCGGAATTTCCGGCGGCAAACCTAAACCGAGGAACCCTAAACCACCGAGGATTAAAATCGCATCGGCGGCATTGAGGGTAAATAACACCGGCACACTTTGGATCACATTCAAAAATAGGTATTTGCGGAGAATGTGGGCGGGACTGGCTCCCATGGCGCGGGCCGCTTCGATAAAGGGTTCCGTTTTAACGCTGGTGGTATGGTTGCGCACAACGCGGAAATATTGGGGAACGTAGGAAATACTGAGGGCGATCGCCGCATTAAACACCCCTCGCCCCACCACAAAGGCCAACGTCACCGAAAGCAATAACCCCGGCAACGTGTAGACCGTATCCATTAAAAACACCAGGGCGCGATCGACTTTCCCCCCCCAATAGCCACTAATTAACCCCAAAGGCACACCAATACAGAGGGAAAGGCTGGTGGCTAAGATCACCACTTGAAAGGCGGCCCGGGTTCCAAACAAGGTGCGGGCCAGGACATCATAACCTTGGCGGCTCGTGCCGAACCAATGGCCGGGGCCGGGGGGTTGGTGGAGGGGGTTGGTGAGAAATTCCTGAGGGCTGGCCAGGAGGCCCCATTGAACCAAGAGGGGAGCGAAGAGGGCGATCGCCCCACACAGTCCTGTAATCACCAAACCGACCAGCATCAATTGCCGCGACAGGGAAGGACGTTGAAAAAACTGCAACCACCGAGCCTGATGGGCCACCATAGGGATTGATCAAAATGGAACGGGGCAATTATCCCACGTTTTTGAGGAGAGAGAAGTGAGGAGAGAGAAGTGAGATGAATTGCTCTATCCTCTTTTCTCTCTCCTCTCTTCTTCTCACCCATGAATCCTCTCTGCTCCTCAACCCATTAACGGGAATCACTTAAGGCCAAGGCCCCATTTTCCACCCCGGCGGTTTCCCCCAGATAAATTTCCCGTATATCCTCCGGTAGGTTCACCGTGACCATCCGGTAACTTTCCTGGAGATAATCCTGAACTTGAGCGGGGGAGAGCATATCGCCTTCGGCTTGGAGGTAGGCGGCGATGCGGGTGGGACTCCATTGGAACGTTTTCGCCATTAGGAGGATGAGACGAATCACGGGGGGGAGACGGTCTAGGGCCTGCTCTAGATAGCACCACAGGGGAGGGGAGGTGCTTTTGAGGTCGTAGGTGATCGATTCCACGGGGGGAAGTTCCGCCTGATTGATGCAGAGAGCGGTGACATTAATCAGCCAGTTTTGAAACGAGGTTGCTTCAATGGCTGCCGCCCCCCGCAGTTCTAGGCCCCGCATTTCATAGAAAACGTGTCGCCAGGTGAGGGCAAAAAGATAATCCCCCTGGACGGGCGATCGCGCCGCATGGGCGATGAGGGTATAAACAATCGGATGATAGCGACAAAACAGGGCGACAAAATACTTACCCTGTTCCGGGTGACGCTGAAACAAAGTGAGCAAGTCCTGGTCACTGTAGCGAAACAGGGCTTTCACGGTGGGGTGATTACATTCAGGAAAGCGTTGCGGTTGCACAGATTTCTAGCACTCTCACTCAGGATGATCAACTTGCCGTCATTGTACCTGATCCCTTCGCTGGCCAAACACCATCGCTCTAGAATCAGCCGAAAGTTGGTAGGAGTGAGGAGTGAGGAGTGAGGAGTGAGGAGTGAGCAGTGAGGAGTGAGCAGTGAGGAGTGAGGAGTGAGCAGTGAGGAGTGAGGAGTGAGGAGTGAGGAGTGAGGAGTGAGGAGTGAGGAGTGAGGAGTGAGGAG
>NZ_JAYGHW010000047.1:0-25525 GCF_034932185.1 Spirulina sp. CCNP1310
CCGTGGGGCAAACGGGAAGTTATACGCTTGGGGAGATTAGACCTCTGGCTGGGTTGGAGCAATCCTGCTCGGTTAAGTCCGGTCGATGAACCAAGAATCCCCGTCGCTTTAGCGCGGGGAGTGTCAATTTTTTGTGTTGCTACCTCCTCCTATTTTGAATGAGTATCTGTCAAGATTGGTTAAGGAAAGTTTGTACTTCTGAAGCTGTGGGGAGGGCGGCGATCGCCCCCATTTTCAGCGTCGTTAATGCCCCCACCGCAGCCCCATAGGTGACAATTTCCCGCGCCTTGGCGGGATCGCTCAAACTGGCCACCCCTTGGCGGCAGAGTTGATGGATAAAACCCGCCACAAAGGCATCGCCGGCCCCCGTCGTATCCACCGCCTCCACGGGGAATGGCTCCACTTCGCCGCTATTTTCCGAGAGACAATAGGCGATCGCCCCTTCCCCCCCATGGGTGACAATTACCCCCTCCACGCCATCGAGATATTCCGTAATTCCCACCGGATCAGCAGTATCAAACAACCATAACGCCTCTTCATGGGCCAACTTGACAAAATCCACCCGTGACCACAACTCCGTCATCAAAGGAATTGCCGCCGCCGGATTGGGCCAAAATTGCGGCCGCCAATTGACATCCAGCACCACCCGCACATAATGCTGATCCGCCAAATCCAAGGCCCGCAACACCGCCGCCCGGCTTTGGGGATAGGCCAGGGCGATCGTCCCCAACACCAAAAAATCCGCCTCCACAAACAGGGAAGCGGGGATCTGAGCGGGATCGAGATAGGCATCGGCAAAATCCACCGTTGGGGTGGAGCCAAACCCGGCAAAGGTTCGTTCACCAAGGGGCGATCGCAAAATATACACCGAGCGCGTTGGAGCCGTGGGATGGCGTTGCACCCCCACCACCTCAACCCCTTGGTCATCACAGAGGGTGATTAAATCCATCCCATCGGGGCCCACCGTCGCAATCAACCCCGCCGCTGTCCCCAGACGACTCAAACCACAGACCACATTTGCCGGTGCGCCCCCGCCTTGGGGTAGCCATGTTTTAACCTCCGACAACCCCGCGCCCATCTCCGCCGCCAAGTAATCCCAGAGTAATTCACCAATTCCTAAAACACGCGCCATGATTGCGTCCTAGCAAGTATAAAAATATACAACATTCTGACTCTCAACCGCTGAATTATGCGGAAACATTCCTAAAATAGGACTAAGTAGAAATCACTATCAGGAAAAGTCCGATGACAGAACCGAAGCCCTCCACAGCCATATCATTATCGGAACGTGAGGTGCAAATTATCGAGTTAGTGGCCAATGGCCTGACCAATCAAGATATTGCTGATCAACTCGATATTAGTAAACGCACTGTGGATAACCATATTAGTAACATCTTGACAAAAACGGCCACCGGCAACCGGGTCTCTTTAGTGCGCTGGGCCTTGCAGTGGGGTAAGGTCTGCATTGATGAAGTCAATTGCTGCATTTTGCCCACTCAAAATTCTTAACATGGGATGGACGAGATGGGGATGGGTGGTGATAGTGGTTTTTGGGTTAGGCCTGCCGGGTTGTGGCCAGCGTCGGGCGATCGCCCCCCCGCCTGTCCCCTTTGGTGCAACCCTCAACAGCACCGCCGCCGATGAGCAACCGCGCCTCTCCTACAGTGGCCGCTACCTGGTTTTTACCTCCGACCGGGGCAATCAACGGCGCGTTCAACTTTACGACCTCCAACGCCGTCAACTGATCCCCTTGCCGGGGTTAAATCAGCCGGGCATTTTCACCGACCAGCCGGATATCAGTGCCGATGGCCGTTATATCGTTTATGTGGCGGAACCCTACGGGAAACCTGATGTTTTCCTCTACGATCGCCAACAGTTACGGGCGGAACCCCTCACCCGTAACCTCCCCGGCGAAGCCCGCCACCCCACGATCAGCGGCAATGGTCGCTTTGTTGCCTATGCCACCAACCGCACCGGCCAATGGAATATTGAAGTTTTTGATCGGGGTGTGGAAGCCCCCACCTCATTACCAGGGGGCGAGGGGCCGGGGGCAATCCCAGGGGATTAGGTTTGGGTGCATCGCTTTGAGGAGTGAGTAGTGAGTAGTGAGTAGTGAGTAGTGAGTAGTGAGTAGTGAGTAGTGAGTAGTGAGTAGTGAGTAGTGAGGAGTGAGTAGTGAGGAGTGAGGGAGAGCATTAGCATTTCACTCTATCCTCTCTTCTCTATCCTCTCTTCTCTATCCTCTCTTCTCTATCCTCTCTTCTCTATCCTCTCTCCTTTCTCCTCTATCCTCTTTCCTCCCCTACCGTTGGTCGTGGTGAAGTAAAGCTGAATATTGTTGCTCATCGATGCGCCCTGCTTCGTAGAGGGTTTCGGTAATTTCTGCGAGGGTCAGCACCTCATGGACGTGATACCCGGCTGCCCGCATCCGATCTGCGCCCCCCGCTTCATGGTTGATAAACACCACCACATCCGTAACCTTTAACCCCACCGAGGTGAGTTTTTCCACCCCTTCTAAGGCACTTTTCCCACTGATCAACGTGTCATCAATGACCACAGCGGTTTCCCCCGGTTGAAAATGCCCCTCAATCACCCGTCGCGTCCCATGGGCTTTGACCTCCTTGCGGGGAAAGATCATCGGCTGGCCGAGGTGAAGGGATAGCCCGGTGGCGGTGGGTAATGCGCCGTAGGGTAGGCCGGCAATGCGGTTAAATTGGAGGGTTTTGAGAATTTCCCCGTAGGCGCTGATCATTTGGTGGAAGACTTGGGGATTGGAAATCACTTTGCGGAGATCAACGTAGTAGGAAAATGTCGCGCCGGAGGCTTGGATATAATCCCCAAATAAAATGCAATCCAAGTCAAACAATTGCAGGATTAAATCCTGATGGGGATGCTCTTCAAGGAGGCAAAGGTTACTCGTCCAAATGTTGCATTGTTGGCTTTCGGCCTGTTGTTGGGGAATTTGGCGATGTTGGTTAATTTCGGCATTGAGAGCGGCGATCGCCTCCACAGGATTTTCTTGAGCGAGGAAATCTTGAGGAACCGGCAACAGTAAACCGCTGCCGTGGCCATTGAGGCCAGCGGTGATCATCGCAGCGAGGGCGGCGGGATCTTGCCAAATGCTGCGGGCGAGGATCAGCCGTTCGGGGGCTAAATGGCGGACTTTGGCGAGGATATTCGGCTCACTGGTGCCAATTTCTAAACAGACTTGATTGGGAGGCCCCCAAGCCGCCACTTCCTTCACCAGATGGAGGTAAAGGGGGGCATCGGGCATGGGGTAGTCTTGGATGGCGATCGCCCCCGGATTGGAGGTGCGGCAGGTGATAAACGCCGCCTTATCGGGGTAAACCAGAAAGGGAGCGGCTTGGTCTTGCCCCGCGAAGGGATTCAGCGTCACCGCATCCACGTGCCACTGCTCAAAAATGGTGTGGGCAAACAGGCTACTGCTGTTGAGGTCGCTGTGCTTGGCATCGAGAATCACCGGAATATCGGCGGGAATCGACAGCAATACCTGCTCTAAAAGTTCTAAACCCGATGCCCCCAGGGATTGATAAAACCCCAAACTGGGTTTATAGGCACAGACTAAATCAGCGGTAGCGGCAATGATCTGGTTGAGCCAATCCCACAGTTCATCGGTGAGTTGCCCATGGGCGGCCCCATGGTGGGCCGGGAGCATCTCCGGATTGGGGTCTAAACCGAGGACAAGGATGCTCTGATTGCGATCGCTGGCGGCATTAAGTTGATCCAAAAAGTTCATGGCAAGGGAAAGAGAATGGGCAATGGGGGGGGTTTAGATTTCTGCCCCTGAGCCGAAAACTGAGAATGATCTTAACCCTTAGCGCTGATCTTCTTAAGAAATCGCGTCAATTTCCAACGGTTTTGCCTGCTACCGTATAATAAACTTCACAAAGCTTTAAAACAAACGCATGACAGCCTACATTCAATTTGCCAGAGGAATTAACGAAGAAATCGTCCCCGATGTGCGCGTCACACGCTCCAAAAGTGGTAACAGCGGTACAGCAACCTTCTATTTTGAATCTCCCCAAGCCCTTACTGATACTAATGTCGCCAATGATATTACCGGGATGTATCTCATTGATGATGAGGGTGAAATGATGACCCGTGAGGTCAATGCCAAGTTTATCAACGGTCAGGCCAAAGGGATTGAAGCCGTGCTGATCATGCAGAGTGCGGCGGAGTGGGAGCGTTTCCTCCGGTTTATGAATCGCTATGCTGAGGCAGCGGGTTTGGAACTGGATCGGGCAGAATAGGCAATCGCTCTCCCCATGAAATCCTCTAGTGGATCAATAACAAGGTAGGGGCGACAAATCTTTCGCCCCCACGCCCATGAATGCACTCAACGGAAGGGATGCTAACCCACAGGGGTTTTACGCCAAGTGAGGGCTGTCCCTTGGGGGGCGGTATCCGTGGGGTTAATCGCTTCCCCCGCTAACAGGGCTTGAATGCTACGGCGTAAATAGGGCTGGCTCACTGCATCAGCCGCCTGAGGCTGATCATCGATCGCCCCATGGTAACAAATCACTCCCGCTTGATTGATTAAATACACCTCCGGGGTCATGGTGGCCCCAAAGCCCCGGGCCACATCCTGACTCGGATCCCGTAAATAGGGAAAATTTAACTCCATTGCCTGGGCAAATCGTTTCATTTGCTCAAAACTATCCTTGAGTCCCTCCTGGGCAGCATTGGCATTAATGCCGATCAAGCTCACGCCCTCTTCTTTAAAGTCTGTTTGCATCGCCTTAAGGCGATCAATATATTGGGCAACGGTGGGGCATTCATTGCCCATGAAAATCACCACCAAAGCACGAAACTGTTCACGGTAGCGGGTGAGGTGATAGACTTCGCCATCCACACCGGGCAGTTCAAAATCGGGGGCGTATGCGCCGATGAGACTCACGTTACTTTCCTCTGGCATCGTTGATAACCCTTCTTGCACAAATGCGATCGCCCTTAATCCAGCCGACCGTTACAGAGGGCATGGTAGCCGATCAATTTATAGACTAACTTAGCGGCGGTAAACTCCGAAACGACAGAATCACTCAAGGGGGCGAGTTCCATCACATCACAGCCAATTACCCGACGGTTGGTAAACAGTTGCCGCAAAAATTGGGTGGTTTGATTCCAGTTTAACCCTCCCGGTTGCGGTGTTCCTACACCGGGCATGATGGCCGGATCGAGGCCGTCGAGGTCAATGGTGAGGAATACCGATTCAGTGGTGATGGTGGCGATCGCCTCCTCAATCCAATCCGGATCTTGGCCTCGTTCGTGATCCCACTGCACAGGAATTTTCTGAGACGCAATCAAATCCGCCTCCTCTTGGCAAATACTGCGAATCGCCACCGGCAGGGAGGGAATCCCCAGATCCATCACCCGCCGCATCACACAGGCATGGTTATAAATGGAGCCGCAATAGCTGTGGCGCAGATCGCCATGGGCATCGATTTGCACAACGGTAAAGGGTTCAGTAAAGGCGGCTTGATAGGCCGCCACGACTCCCGCTGTGATCCCATGTTCGCCCCCCAAGGTAATCACAAACTTCCCCGCCTGTAACAGCGGCAACACCCCCGCCTTGACCACATCCACCATCGCCTCCGGGGTTAAATCGGGGTCAACACTGCTATCGGCGATCGCCTCCGCAATGGCAATCCCCACCTTAAAACAGGTGGCTTGGCGCAATTCCACATCATAATGCTCCAACTGATCCGAGGCTTGGAGTAATGCCAAGGGGCCATGCTGGCAGCCTTTGCGGTAGGTGGTGGTGGCTTCGTAGGGAACGGGCAAAATCACCACATCCGCCGTTTCCAAAGGAGTGGCGGTTTCAGCATCGATGAAGTGGGGGGGGAAAGGGGCCATCGTTGAGGGAAATAGGGTAGGCGTAGTGATTATAGGGGAAGGGGGGAGGAGTGAGAAGTGAGGAGTAAGGAGAGAGGAGTGAGAACGGTAGAATAGAAGAAGTTTTCTTCCGGCTTTAACTGTTATGGCGATTGATTTCACCGTGGCCATTCCCACCTATAACGGTGTATCCCGGTTGCCCGCTGTTCTTGATCGCCTCCGTGACCAGATGGGAACCGAGGCGATCGCCTGGGAAGTGCTGATCATCGACAACAACAGCACCGATGGGTTAGCGGATCTCATCCAAGCCTATCAAGCCCAATGGCGGCCCGATGTCCCCCTACGCTATTGTTTGGAAACGCAACAGGGGGCAGCCTTTGCCCGGATTCGGGCGATCCAGGCCGCTGAGGGAATTTTTGTCGGGTTTCTTGATGACGACACATTACCCGCCCGCAATTGGATACAAACCGCCCATATTTTCGCCAAACATCACCCCCATGCCGGGGCGATCGGCAGTCAAATCCACGGCCAATACGAAACGGCCCCGCCTGCCAACTTTGACCACATTGCCAGCTTCCTCGCCATTACCGAGCGGGGCCCAGAACCCCATATTTATGAACCCCGCTCGAAGATGTTGCCCCCTTCAGCGGGGTTAGTGGTGCGGCGGCAGGCTTGGCTTGCCCATGTGCCGGAGCGGCCCACCTTGACGGGGCGATCACCCTCCTCCATCCTCAACAGCGAAGACCTTGAGGCCATCCTCCAAATTCAAAATGCGGGCTGGGAAATTTGGTATAACCCCGCCATGGAGCTAGAACATCAAATTCCCGCTCATCGCCTCACCCGTGAGGGCCTGCTGTTCATTGTTCGCAGTACAGGACTAGCCCGTCATCATATCCGGATGCTGCGCCTCAAACCCTGGCAACGACCCTTGATCTTTCCCTTCGGTTGGCTCAATGATTGCCGCAAGGCTCTGCAATTTTTTATCCGCCACCGTCAGCAATTGGCCCAAGATACCGTCCTGGCCTGTCAAATGGAGTTTTTGCGTTGTACGGTGGTGAGTCCTTTTTATCTCTGGCAACAGCAATGGCGACGTATGGTTTAGCGATTATTCTGCCAGTACGGAATCGCTGGCACTATACCGGGCCAATTTTGCAGCAGTTGGCGACGATGGGGGCGATGACGGCTCCCCATCGGGTGATTGTCGTCGATGATGGTTCGACGGATGGCACACCGGAAAGGGTTGCAGCGGATTTTCCCGCTGTTGCCTTAATTCGGGGTGAGGGAGATTGGTGGTGGACGGGGGCGATCGCCCAAGGCATGGCCTACGCCCTAGGGCAAACCGATGTGGATTGTTTGCTGTGGCTCAATGATGATATGCAGTTACCGGCGGATTTTTGGGAGCAAGCCCTGAAGGTGGCCGCAGAGGCGATCGCCCAAGGGGCCTTAATTGGCGGCATCGTCCTCAATGAGCAGGATTGGGTGATTTTTAGTGGGTTGACGGGGGGGAAGCCAATCCGCAACTTGGCCGAATTTGCAACGGATTTCGTGCCAGCCCATACCCTCAACGGTAATTTAATCGTGCTACCGAAGGTGATCGCCCAACAACTCGGCCCCCCAGATTACCAACGGTTTCCCCACTATGGCGGTGATTATGAATATAGTGAGCGAGCGCAGCGGCTAGGTTTGCCGGTGTTAGTGGCGCGGAATTTGCAGGGGCGAGCCAACTATACAGCGGCGGATGTGGTGCGGTATTTGCCGGTGTGGATGCAATGGTGGCTTGCCTCCCCAGGGGAACGGTGGCAGTTGTTGTGGGTGATGCGATCGCTCAAGTTCAATTACAACATTTGGCACATCGTCAACCGCATTTACATCGACCGGCCTCAGGTTCCCCGCTGGCGTTATGAGTGGTTTTACGTCAAGAAAGTGGCCCAATGTGTGGCGACGTTGTGGCGGCCGAAGGCAGAGCTACGGGCGGAAATTATCGCCTATTGCCAAAACCAAGAGATTCCAGCGGATTTAGTGGCAAAAGTGTTAGATCGCTAAAGTTGAAAAACAGATTAAAAACTGAGGGTTGAGCCAATCCGAACCCAACAACAATTTCCCAAAATCGATATTCCACCTCACTTTCCGTAGGGTAAAGCGAAATCGCTGTAATGCAGGTAAACACTGCACTGATCTCGTGCCATGGTTCTGCCTTGGCATGGGCTTCGGGCGGCTCTACCGCCTGAGATGGAGGCAGAAGCCCTCCGGAGGAGCGTTACTTGGCTCTGCCAAGTAACGAGGATTTCATATTATTTGTCAACCTGCGGAATGTCGGCCCTAATGCAACAACGCCTTGATCTTTTTGCGGGCTTTGTTTTTATACACCCAGAATCGACTTTGCAGATCTTCCAATTGCAGCGTCATTGTGGCCATGGCCCCAGTTTTGCCCGTGGCATCCTGCAAAAACTGCCGCCGGAAAAAGTTCATCGGCGCAGCATAGAGGCTGGTACTGGTGATCCGGGGTTTCTCCGCCGCCCAATGGATCACCACTGCATCCTCCCCTTGTGCTTGGGGCCCCTCAGCCGTGACGGGAAAGCGGGCCGCCGTCTCTGCGGGGGGAAAATCACAGACCAAGTATTGAATATCCCTTTGGCCCAACCGTAATCGCCCCTCATCCGCTGCCCGAAAGATCATGAAATTGAGGAAGCCCATATCACCATATTTGAACATTCCCGGATATTGATCATTGAGGTCGAGGATTTCGAGATATTCCTCCAGGGGAAAAATGCCCCGCGTCCCGAAGATGACCGCTGGACAGACAAAGGGGCGATCGCGCCACTGAAAATGAGGAAACAATGACTCAAAGCGGGGCAAATCAAAGAAGAACTCTTGTACCATTGCCTCGGTATAGGGGGCGGTGGGTTGATCAATGATCAGATCGTACTGGTCAAATTGGGCATAGCGGCGCACATCCCCCCAGATCGCCACATCGGCATCGACAATCAGAAAATGCTCAAAGGGGCTTTCCCAAAAGGCGATCATCCGGGTCGTTCCCCAGCCGAAACTACGCTGGATCAGCACCTCATGCTTCATGGTTTTGCGGCTAATCACCTGTACACCATAGGCATCGATGGCATCCTGCACCGAAAAATCCCCATCCACCAAAAGGGCGATCGCCACATCCCCCAAAAAATAGCGGATACTGGCACAAACCCCCTTAGCGAGGGCATAGTCTTGGTCACAACAGATGACGATTACGCCAAAGTTTTCCATGGTTTCCAACGGGGGATTAAACATAGCTTAATACTAAAGAATTTGGGGAAAAAGGGATGGAACGACTGGCGGCAATCTTGACCTGTTATAACCGCAGGGCCCAAACGTTGGCCTGTTTGGAGGCGTTATTTTCTCAGGTGGCAGGGGTGACGGTGTATCTGGTCGATGATGGCAGCACCGATGGCACGGGGGCAGCGGTACAAAACCATTATCCCGATGTACAGGTGATCGAGGGGACGGGCAATTTATTTTGGAATGGGGGGATGCGGTTGGGGTTTGGGATGGCCCTTGAAGGGGATTATGACGGCTATCTCTGGCTCAATGATGATACGGTGCTCTATCCAGGGGCGATCGCCTCCCTCCTCGCCACCGCTCAATCCTTACCCACCCCCGCGATCATCACCGGATCCACCCAAGACCCCCGCAGCCGCCTCTTTACCTATGGGGGAATGCGCCAAATCCATCCCCTTTTCCCGCCCTTTAAGGTGCGGCCGGTGATTCCTCAAGATCGGCCCCAACGGTGTGATCTGATGTGCGGCAATATTGTCCTGATTCCGAGGGCGATCGCCCATCAACTGGGCAACCTTGACCCCCACCTCACCCACTACGCTGGAGATTGGGACTATGGTCTGCGGGCAAAACAGGCGGGTTTCCCGATCTGGGTTGCTCCCGGCTATCAAGGCTCCTGTGCTGCCAATCCCCGCCCCACCCCCAACCCGGCCCAAGTTGAAAAACTCAGCCAACCCAAGGGGATGATGTTGGCGGATGTCACGTTACACCCTTGGCAAGAATGGAAACTCTTAATGCGCCGCCATGGGGGTTGGCTCTGGCCGCTATTTTGGCTCTTACCCTACCGTCGCATTGCCCTGCAACTCCTATGGCAACGGTTGCGAGGTTCGTAGGGGCGAAAGATTTGGGGCGAAAGATTTGGGGCGAAAGATTTTTCGCCCCTACATAGATTCAATTAACCCTTATATTCAATCAACGTTGCGGTCTTGCCTTGCCAACGGGTCAGCCAATATTGCCCTTGGCCGATCGCTTGGGGGATTTTGGAGAAAACGGTATAAAAGGCGTAGAGGCGGGCATGGGCGGGACTATCCCCGGAATTGCGCCGATAGCGATAGACGCGCCAAATTAAATAGGGATAGCCGAGAAGCAGTAGGAAGCTCAAGCCCTTCGTCGGCCAAGCCAAGATCAGAATTGCCAGGGGAACCCCCGCCCCCCAAAGCCAGCCGCTTTTGTGTTGCCGCTGCATATAGAATTCCGGCGGCCTCCCATAGCGGGCAAAGCCTTCGGCAACAGCCCAGCCCCCCCGGATTGAGCGTCGCCAAAATTGGCTTAATTTCAGCATCGCCGCATCATGGAGCGTCATATCGGCATCAAGGCGGAAAATCCGCCAACCTGCTCGCCGTAATCGGATACACATTTCTGGTTCCTCTCCACAAATGAGGCGGGGATCAAAACCATTGACAGCTTGGAGAGCAACGACACGGGCGAGGGAATCCCCCCCACAGGCTTCCGCTTCCCCCACGGGCGTATTCCATTCAATTTCCGCTAAACGGTTATAAGGGGAGGCATCGGGGAACCGTTCCCGACGACGGCCGCAGATGATCGCACATTGGGGATGGGACTCAATATGGGCGGTGGCGGCTTCAATCCAACCGGGGATTAACTCGCAATCCCCATCGATGAATTGCACATAGGTTAAATCAGGATATTGGGCGATGAGGTGGAAAAAACCCGTGTTGCGGCTGCGGGCAGCGGTGAAAGGGATGGCAAGATCAAGGGCGATCGCCTCTACCCCCAAAGCTTCCGCCTTGCTCACACTGCCATCGGTGGAGCCGGAATCCACATAGACAATGGGCGTACCAGGGGGCAACTGGGCAATTAAAGATTGCAAACAGCGCAGGAGGCGATCGCCCTCATTTCGGCCAATGGTCACAACCCCGATTTTCGCCATCATTCCCTCTTAATCCTGTCCTGATTTAGTGTAGGCCAAGACAAATCGTTCAATGCCCGCTAAATCTGGATAAATGGCAATCCTTGTATAGTTCCCCTCCGCCGCCAGCATCGCCGCCACCGTCGGAGCCTGACCCGCCATCAGTTCCACCAACCATAACCCCCCCGGTTGCAGATAATCCGGAGCCGTGGTTACTAACTGGCGTAATGCCGCTAAACCATCCTCACCCCCATCGAGGGCTAGCCGTGGCTCATGATCCCGCACCTCCGGCTCCAAGTGATCTACCATGCTACTGGGAATATAGGGGGGGTTAGACACCATCGCCGCAAATTTTTCAGATTGACCGGCGAAGGGTTCCCACCATTGGCCTTGATGAAATGTCACCCGTTGGGCGCAATGATTGAGGGTGGCATTGTGGCGGGCAATCTCTAAGGCGATCGCACTACAATCCACCGCTTCAATTCTTCCATGGGGCAAAGCTTGGGCCAAACCGAGGGCGATCGCCCCGCTCCCCGTTCCCAAATCCACCCATCGCCCTTGGCCTAAAGTCGGATCAACGGCAACCTGCGCCAAGGCAATATCAATGATTTGCTCTGTCTCCGGCCGAGGAATCAACACCCCCGGCCCCACCCGGAGCCGTAAATGTCGCCAAGGGGTTTGCTCCGCTAAATACTGCACGGGTACCCGCTCTTGGAGGCGGCGCTGCCAAAGCTGTTGGAGGGTCAGCCAATCCCATTGGGGATAAATTTCCCCCCGATAGGTTCCCAAACGTAAACTGAGGCGGTCTAGCCCCAGTTTCTCTTGTAATAACCAATCCACTTCCATCGGGGGAATGGCCTTAGCGATGGCTGCTTGTTTTGCCTGCTCTTGCCATCGCCAAAGGTCTTCACCACTAATCATCGGTAGTCCCTGAACTTGATCCTATTGAGCATTACCCGCCGTGGCGCGTTGAATTGCCGCCGGAGAAGGAACGAGGAAAATTTGCTGAAGGCCCGGTTGATCGCTTTGCTCCCAGTTGGCCAGAATGACTTCTAGAGTACTCACCTCAATGGTGACTGCATTGGAATTGGCTGGGAGAGAAGTACTTTCCCGGTAGCGCTGGGCTAACGCATCGGCTTGCTGTTTGGAGAAGTAGAAGGGAACAACAGGGCTACCATCTTCTTGTTGAAGGGTTAGATAAACACTGTTATTGCTGCCGGGTTGGCTGGAATCACTGACCCGCACCGCAAAGAGGGGAACGCCTTGAATTTCTTGATCAGGGGGAAGTAGAGATTGAGCTAACTCTAACTGTTGTTGCTCGGGGATATAGACAAAATCAATATTTTCTTCAACCGCGTTGCGTTGGGCAGCTCGTTCCCGCTCAATCCGGTAAATTTCCCGCATTGAAACGGGAATCACCTGAACGTTATTGTTTAAGTCAGCATTTTGCGTGATGACCCGTTGACGAAACGCATCAGCATCGGTGGGATTAATAAAAATGCCTGCAAACAATTGATCTTCAACCCGTGCGACTAAAGGCGCACCATTGGCATCGGTGACGGTAAAGACGGGAATGGCTTCAAGGCGTTCTTCAATTTCTGCTTGGGTGAGGGCGAGGGCTGGAAACATCGTTCCGAGGAGGGTTGTGCCTGCCAACCCAATGGACATTAACCAGCGTGTTAATCCTGTTTTCATTTTGGATACTCTCCGTTGTAGATTGGTACAAAATTGTGGCAAGTTGGGGTTATTTCAGAGTAGAAAATTACCTGGGATTGTATCAGTCTCACTGTGTCAGTTTTTACGGTGGTCTGAGTTTCTTGAAGATGATGCAATCAATCAGGAGATAGGTTCAACCCCTTGCCATTGATGGTTTTGCCCCCTTTCGCTCTAGACCGTTCCCTCCTACTAAAGTTCCCCCATGGGACCATAGGGTTACTTTGGAACTCCACAATAACCAGATCTGATTAAAGGAATGCAACCCGATCAGGAGGGAAAAAATGAGCATTTTTCCCGGAAGGTCTTGATGTTGATAGGGGGCGATCGCCCTCCACCCATCGCTAAAAATAAATCGGGATGACAGGATTTGAACCTGCGGCATCCTGCTCCCAAAGCAGGCGCGCTACCAAGCTGCGCTACATCCCGAAACGTGACATCGATAGAGTCAAACTCCAGTATAGCGAATTTCTGGCTCACTAATCCGGATACCAAAACATCCCTTTGATCCCTTCAGGGTCAAGAATGAATCCCAAGCGACGATAAAAGTCCACCACATGGGGATCAGCAAAGAGCGTAATGTTGCTAATATCCTCACTGCGCAACTTTTTGAGGGTATAACGCATCAGAGCTTTCCCTAAGCCTCGGCTTTGATAGTCAGGATGGACGACCACATCCCAAATCGTGGCATTAAAGGCGTGATCTGAGGTGGCACGGGCAAAGCCGATCATCCGCCGTTTTGCCCCCCGTTGCTCCCACATCGAAACCACCAAAAAGCTATGTTGAATCGCTTTTCGGACTTTTCTTAAGGGACGACGAGACCAACCCACCGCATCACAAAGTTCTTCAAGCTCGTAGAGATCAAGGTCACGCTCTGTGCTAAACACGACGCGAGACTCCGGCTCCACCCTCCCCACGGTTTGAGCAGTGGGGCGTTGAGGTGCAACAGCAGTATCAGATGGACTAAATAAACTTTTCCAAAAACCCATGTTAATGGGACAAATAGCGATGATTAAGATTCAGGTTAGCCCAGGACAAACCCCGAAACAGTAACGTGGTAAGCGTACCGTCTAGAGTGTACAACAGTCTAGGGGAAAAATGGCCGGCCCGATGGTTCAGCCAATGCCAAACCGTTCCGCCAAACCCGGACTGAGGGGGATTAAGGTGGCGAGCATCAGGAATAATGCCAGTAAACCGAAGGCGGCGCGGGCATCATCGGGTTCGCTGAGTTCATTGAGGCTGGGGCGCTCTAAATCCCGTTGGAGGAAGAGGATGAACATTCCCCAATAGAGGGGAATCGGGTTCGAGAAGTTAAAAATGCCAACAATGCCTAAAACAATGAGAGTGGCGAGGGTGGTACGACGGGCGGTTTTGCGGCCATAGATGGCTTGAACGATGCGGCCGCCATCCAGTTGACCGGCGGGCATGAGGTTGAGGGCGGTGATCACTAAACCGAGCCAACCGAGAATCGTCAGGGGGTGGATTTCGACGACGGCTCCTTGGAGGGCATCCCTGAGGATCGTTTTTGCCAAGGCTCCCACTAAGATTGATCCCTGAAAGAAAGAGGTGGGGATGGCAAAGCCATGGCCGGGTTGGGAGAGGACTAACCCGAACAGGAGGAGGATGATCGAGATTAAGCCGCCAAAGGCGGGGCCGGCGATCGCCACATCAAACAACGCGGCACGGTGGGGAACCAGGGATGCAAATCGGGTCAAGCTGCCAAAGGTGCCGATCTGCCAACTGGGGAGGAGAAAGGGAAAACTGAGTTTAATCCCATAGCGTTGGGCATAAAGCCAATGGCCCAACTCATGGACGGCTAAAATCACCCAAACCCCGATGGCTAGGGGCAAGACTTCCCCATAGCGGCCCAGATTGCTGAACAAATCAAACCCTTGTAGAAGGCTGGCGGCTTCGAGGGTGGTGGCGAGGGTGGCGATGGTGAGGACAATGGCGAGATTTTTTTGCGCTAAACTCAGGGGTTGAGGATCATTGGTACTGGGCAAAACGATCACGATCGGCTTGCCTTCGGGACTTTCCACCAAAAAGAGACGATATTTTTGATCACACCAATCTTTTAATTTGGCTGCTAACCGTTCATAAACGACATCGGGATCCCCCCGGAGGTTGCCACGAAAAATCGCGCCATCTTGGTAGGCGATGGTTTCAGTGGCGAAGAAAGTATCAATGCCAAAAATGCCCTTGATTTTTTGGAGATCTTCGAGGGGAATGGGGGCAGTTTCTGGGTCAAGGTTGAGGGCGGGGGCGTTTTCGGCTTCGATGCTTTCCGTATTGAGGCGTTGGGTAGCCCGTTGGCGGAGAATTTCATCTTGGCCTTCAGCCCGAAGACGATTGCCCAGGTAGATATAAATTGCAGAAGACCCCACCAGCAAGAGAATGATGGCGATGAAGTTGAGGTAAAGCCCGAGGGCAACTAAGCCAAAAAAAACGAGCCACGGTGTAATTAAAACAACGGATTGCAGCCAAGCGAGAATGCCTAGTTTACCGTAGGGCTTGGCGCGGCTATAGCCCCACACCAGAAAGCCAAAGGCAAAGGTGATCAGGGCGAGGGTGGCGATCGCTTCGGAATTACTAAACATAACGGTCACGGGCAAGAATAATCCCTTAAGCCTAACGTGATTGCCTAGAGACTACAAATCTAAGGCTTGGGTTGAACAGCGGCTAAGGCGGTGCGCAGTTGATGATCATACTGGTGGAGGAGGTCTTGCCCTTGGGCCGCATCGACATTCCCCCAATGCATGAGTAGGGCCAGCTTCACCCGTTGACCGCTGGCATCGAGGAGGGTTTCGGCGGCGGGGCGATCGAGATCCGTGAGGTCTTCGAGGATGCGGAGGGCGCGATCGCGGAGTTTTTGGTTCGTCACCGCCACATCAATCATCCGGTTGCCGTAAACTTTCCCCAGTTTGACCATCACCGAGGTAGAGAGGATATTCAGGGCCAGTTTCGTCACCGTTCCCGCTTTGAGGCGGGTGGATCCGGCCAAAATCTCCGGCCCCACCAGGAGGCGTAAATTCACATCCGCTGAGAACGGTACTTGAGATTCCGGCACACAGGCGAGAAAAATCGTTTTTGCCCCACGCTCTTGGGCCGCTTTCAAAGCTCCCTGGACGTAGGGCGTGGTTCCACCAGCAGTAATCCCCACCACCACATCGCCATCGGTAACGCCAGCGGTGGCCATGGCGGCGGCTCCATCCTCGGCCCGGTCTTCGAGGGCTTCAGAACTTTTCAGCAGGGCCGGCGCACCGCCCGCGAGGATTCCCTGGACTAATTCCGGCGCTGTGCAAAACGTCGGGGGACATTCGGCGGCATCCAAGACCCCTAACCGGCCACTGGTACCGGCCCCCACATAAAATAAATGGCCCCCCTGACGGAGGGCGGCACTGGTGAGGTCAATGGCGGCGGCGAGTTCGGTACGGGCAGCGGCGATCGCCTCCAGGGTGCGGGCATCTTCCTGATTAAACAGATCTACCATTTCCAAGCTCGTCAGCTGATCCAACTGGGCGCTCTTGGGGTTATTTTGCTCCGTGAGCAGATGGCCCCGTGGGGCAAGATTTTCAACCATGGGGTGTTAAAGCAATCCTTCTAAAAAACGGCGTTTGGCTTCCAGTTCCGCATCGGTCATTTCTCCCGCCTGCTCTCGCTCCGGGATTGGGTCTACCTTGGGGCGATCAACAGGATCTAAAGCGTCTTGGGGTTGTTCCACATTGGCCTCTGGAGGAATTTCCAGCCGGCCCGATTCGACAATCTCGAATTCATAGCCAGCTTCTTGGCAAAACTCCTCAATTTCTTCAGCGGGGAATTCTTCGACCGTGGGCGTGGGAAAATCTTGAGCTTCAAGTAACAGGGCGTACCGAGCCGCGTCGTCTTCATCCTCGAACATCAAGATTTTGTTTTGTCCCCCCATTTGGATGGTGTGGATGCCCTCGTTCTCTGTACCCGCATTGATGAGGAGGACAAAAACTCTTCTAGGTGCAAGCATAGCGACTTAAATCGGGTGAAACTGTCAATGTTCTTCTAGGATATCGGATCTAGGCAATGGCTCAGAAAATGACGCGGCCATAACGGGCCAGATATTCACCAGTAGGATCGCTTTGTTGATTTAACCAGGCCCAGAGTTGATCCCCCTGGGAAAAATGCCACCATTCGTTGGGGTGTTGACGAAACCCGGCCGCCGCCATCGCATCCCGGAGCAGTTGCCGATGGTCGCCATAGGTTTGCTCTCGATCATTTTGGGGATGGGCGTAATAATCGGGGTGCGATCGCACCGAAATTTCATCAATTTCCCCCCCCATGGGAACCAGTTCCCCAAGGGCGTTGATCAGGGTGAGATCAAGGGCGGCCCCGGTGCTATGGGGGGGTGGGGTGGCGGGGTCAGGATTGGGGGCAGCCCAAAATTGATAGACTTCCTGCCAGAGGTCGGCTTGTTGTGCGTTGCTCAAGGCATCGGGAGAGAGCGATCGCCCCTTTAACAATTCCCCATAGGTATAATCCACCATGAACTGCTGGACTGCCAGGGGCCGGTAAGCATCGAAAATATGCAGGCTCCATCCCGGTTCAATGCGTCGTAAATTCGCCTGGGCATCTTGCAGCGCAGCCAATACCCCCGCCCGTAAACAATAGGGAGATTGATCGCCATAATCTGCCCCCAAGCGGGCATAGGGGGGCGGGGTTTCGGTGGAAAATTCTGTTAAGGGAATGGCAACCAGGGGTTCACCACAGTCTTGAATGGGGAGCGATTGGTAGGGTTTAAGCATGATCATCGGGGCCTAGGGAAGAGGTCGCCTCGCATTCTGGAACCGGATCATAACCCCCTGGATGGAAAGGGTGACAACGGCAAATCCGCCCCAGGGCTAATCCTGTCCCCCGCCAAGGGCCAAACCGCTCAATGGCGACGATCGCATATTGGGAACAGGTGGGCTGAAAACGGCAGGTGGGGGGGAAAAGGGGGGAGATCAGCGTGCGATAGAGACGAATGAGGTTCAATAATAATGGTTTCATAGATGCTCATTTCTCGGTTTAACCCATTATTTAACCCTTTAACCCTACTCCTCCGGACATTATGCCTAACGTTGATCTCATGCCCTTGGGTGGCGTGGTTGCCTATCTGGTTCTATTGGTGGCGATCGCCGAAGCCCTCAATCGCTTTGTCCATACCGGCCCCGAAGTGACCCGTAAAATTGTCCATATTGGGGCGGGTCAAGTCATGCTCTTGGCCTGGTGGTGGCGCATTGATCCTCAGTTGATTGTTGAAGCGTCAGCGGCGGCGGCTCTGATTGCCCTGGCTTCCTATTTTTTGCCCATCCTCCCCAGTTTAAACAGTGTGGGGCGGCAGAGTTTAGGCACATTTTTCTATGCCCTCAGCATTGGGGCGATCGCCCTTCTCTTCATGGGACATCATCCCCACCATGGCGTAATAGGCATTCTCGTCATGGCTTGGGGGGATGGGTTAGCAGCCTTAGTGGGCCAACGTTGGGGAGCACATCCCTACCAAATTTGGGGCAATCGGAAAAGTTGGGAGGGAACCGCGACGATGGCCTTGGCCAGTTTTGCTGTTACGGTGCTTGTGTTGGGTAATGTTTACGGGTTCTCATTCCCCGTTATGGGGATTGGCCTGGGGGTGGCGATCGCCGCCACCGCCCTCGAAGCCATTTCCCAATTTGGCATTGATAACCTCACCGTCCCCCTAGGGACAGCGTTAATCTGTGCTAACTTCTGCTCCCGGTGGCTTTAACCAAAACGACCACTGACATATTCTTGGGTTTTTTCCTCTTGGGGATTTTGGAAAATATTTTCGGTGCGATCGTACTCCACCAAATGACCGATTTTGCCACCGCTGGGGGTGGGTTCCGCGTTGTAAAAGGCAGTGAAATCCGAAACCCGCGAAGCCTGTTGCATATTGTGGGTGACAATAATAATCGTGTACAACTCCTTCAACTCCTGAATTAGCTCCTCTACCTTGAGCGTCGAAATCGGATCAAGGGCAGAGCAGGGTTCATCCATGAGGATCACCTCAGGAGCAATGGCGATCGCCCGCGCAATACAGAGCCGTTGTTGCTGCCCACCGGACAGAGCCAAACCACTCTCTTTGAGCTTATCCTTCACCTCATCCCACAACACTGCACGCCGCAAGGATTCTTCAACAAGCTTATCCATATCCCCCACATAGCCATTGATCCTTGCGCCAAAGGCAATATTTTCATAGATTGACTTGGGAAAAGGATTGGGCTTTTGAAACACCATCCCAATGCGGCGGCGCATTTCTACGGGATCAATTTGCGGTTGATAGAGGTCTTGACCATGGAATGTCACCTTCCCCTCAACCCGCGCACTGGTGATCAAGTCATTCATCCGGTTAAAGCAGCGTAAAATCGTACTTTTTCCACAACCAGAAGGGCCAATAAATGCCACAACTTTGTTGTAGGGAATATCCAGAGAAACATCCCGGACAGCCAAGGTTGAACCATAATAAACTGAAACATTTTGAGCGCGTAAAATCGCTTCTGTAATCGTTTCAGGGGGCGAAGTTAGATTAGTCATGGTTAAAGGGTTTAAGAAAAATAAACAAAACTTGATTCAAGGAAAAAATGATACTCAATGCCAGAATGAGCCTGATTTTGGGCGGCTAGTCTGTTCTATCATAATCTAAAATTGTCATGGTAGAATAAAAAAGTGAACTGTTCAGAGCGTCCCATACAGAATATCGAAAAGTTTAAAGAACCTCTTCAAGCTGAACGCCCCCTGCTCCTCATTTAAATTCTGAACCCACTTCCCCCTTATGGAATCGTTCTAGTGCTTTGGTGATCGCAGCCTCGGGCAAAGGGACATAACCCGCTTCCTTAATTAAGAATTTATTGTCAAAATCCAAATAAAATTCAACAAATTCTTTGACTTCTGGACGATCTGCCACTGCTTTTTTAACATAAATAAACTCCGGTCGAGAGAAATGATTATACGTATCATCAGCAATGGTTTCAGGGCTAGGCTCAATGCAATTGCCGTTGCCATCGTCAATGGCTACCAGTTTTAACCGATCTTGATTTTGCTCATAATAGGCAAACCCAAAAAAAGCAAGGCCATAGAGATTATTTGCAACCCCTTGCACCAAAACATTATCATCTTCACTGGCAGTAAAGTCACCTCGACTCTCCCCATCAGTACCGATTGTTTCCATAAAATAATCATAGGTTCCAGAGTCAACCCCCGGAGCATAGAGTCCCAGGGGGCCATCGGGAAAATCAGGACGGATTTGTCGCCAAGACATAACTGAGCCTTGGGCTGCGGGTTCCCACATCATTTTGAGTTCAGCAAGGGTTAAACATTGGGCGAAATCATTGTCAGGATTGACAACGATGGAGAGTCCATCCATGGCAATGGGCAACTCGATAAATTCAACCCCGTTTTCTTGACAAAGCTCAATCTCCGATGGCGTGATCGGCCGTGAAGCGCCGGTAATATCGGTTTCATCGGCGCAAAATTTGCGAAAGCCCCCCCCAGTTCCAGAAATACCGACATTAATGCGCACTCCAGGGTGTAGTTTTTGGAACTCTTCGGCCATGGCTTCAGAAACGGGGAAAACGGTACTGGAGCCGTCTAGGAGAATTTCTCCCCCTAACAGAGTGTCTGGGTTATTGCGATCGCTTGACTCCACAGGATCAACGGTTCCACAACTGCCCATGAGGGTTGTGAGGATGGCAAGCGTACAAGCGTTGCGAAGGGGGACGTTCAGGGGGCGGGTTTTCATGAATCCTCGAATTTTGCAACCAATGGAAGCGGTAATCGGTTTAACGTTGAATGAGAATCGTGAGCGTCGGCACACCTGCGGCAACAGTGAATCTTCATTCTACTGTTACGTCAATGATCTTTGATTGTCAAATAAATTTGAGTTAAGAAAAGGTTAATTTTTAGTAAAAAATATAGCCTTGTTTGGGAATAAGCCCCATCAAAGCAACAGGGATGGGTTAAGCGGTGTGATGAGAACTAGAGGTGACATATTCCCAGGTCATTGGATTATGGGGATTCATGAAAATTTGAATGGTCGGGGCATGTTCTACTAACACACCATAGCGATTACCCTTTTCCCCAATAACCACATTAAAGAAAGCAATTTGATCGGTAATGAGTGCCGCTTGTTTGAGGTTGTGGGTAATCAGCACAATGGTGTAATCTTCCTTGATTTTTAATAACAGATCGTTAATCCGTCGCACGGACATCGGATCCAAGGCGGCGGTGGGTTCATCCATGAGTAAAACTTCGGGGTTGAGGGCGATCGCCCTAGCAATACAAAGCCGCTGTTGCTGGCCACCGGATAACTCCAATGCACTATGTTTTAGCTTATGATTGACCTCTGGCCAAAGCCCGACTTGTTGTAGAGCGTACTCAACCCGATCATCAACATCATGACGACAGCCGTTAATCCGTAATCCTAAGGCAATATTTTCATAAATGGAACGGGGAAAAGGGTTGGGCCGCTGTGACACCATCCCAATCCGACGACGTAGTTCTACGGGATGGAGTGCGTGGATTTCTTGACCCTCTAAACAAATTTTTCCTTGGACATGCATTCCTGGAATTAATTCGTTGAGGCGATTGAAGCAGCGTAATAACGTGCTTTTTCCACAGCCTGATGGGCCAATAATACCCGTAATTTTATGTTTTTCAATGGTGAGGTGAATGCCCTTAAGAATAGGCAGATGCTCAAAGAAAATATTAACATTATCCACAGTCAATATTGGGGGGATATTAAAGCAGTTATTCATGGTTGATCAAGGATGATAGTCATAATGAACGGTAGCGATCTCGGATATAAACAGCGAGAATATTCATAGCTAAGACTAATGCACCTAAAATAATAATGGTTGCGGCGGCAAGGGCATGAAATTCTGGCTGAGGTCGAGATACCCAGTAAAAAATTTGGGTGGTGAGGGTGGTGAATTGACGCTGAAGATCTTGCCATGAGAGGGGAACAGTGGAGGAAAAAGCGACCGCGCCAATAGGAATCAGGGGAGCCGTTTCACCAATAGCCCGTGAAATAGATAGGAGCAGCCCGGTGATGATTCGGGGTGAGGCGGCGGGTAGAACAATATGCCAAAGGGTTTGCCAGCGACTCATGCCTACACTATGGGCAGCTTGGCGATCGCTGTCGGGAACCGTGCGCAGTGCATTGCGGGTGGTGATCATCACAATGGGTAAGACAATCATGCTTAAGACCAAAGCGGCGGAAATTAAGCTGCGTCCTCCCGTTAAGCCACTCCAACCCCGGGCAAAAATGGCTAGCCCCATCAAGCCATAGAGAATAGCAGGGACAGCGGCAAGATTGGCAATGTGAATTTCAAGGATTTGATTGAAGCGGTTATAGGGAAGATATTCTTCAAGAAAAATCGCCGCACCGACTCCAATGGGAAAGGCAATGAGGGCTGTTAAACCGAGGAGCCAAAGGGTTCCCATCAAGGCAGCACTAATGCCCGCTTCGGCAGCACGTCGTGATGAAGTTGCGGTGAGAAAATGCCCATCAATTTCTCTCCATCCTGCTTGTAATGTTGTGACTAATAGGATCACAAAAATTAAAACACCGAGAACAATAGCCATGGCACTCAATCCATGCCAGAGGCGATCGCCCCACTGTCGTTGTCTCAGGGTGGCCTGTACCGGTGGCACAGGGGGTAAACGTTGAATGTTCAGCACTGGCTCGATGGTGGTGTGGGATAATTGCTCTGCTGTGGACATTGTCATACTGGTCATCATGCGATTGTGGCGCTGAACAAGCCAGTGACCAAAGCCATTTAAACTGAGGGTGATTAAGAACAACGCAAATCCCACCGCAAAAATGGTGTGATAAATGATTGTGTTGGGTCGCACATCGCCGAGACTGACTTGAACAATAAAAGCAGTGATACTGCTGACCGGAATCAGCGGGTTTGTGGTTAACTTAGGGGTTTGACCGGCGGCGATCGCGGCGATCATCGTTTCCCCCAATGCCCGGGATAACGCTAAGGTGATGGCAGCAATAAATCCTGGCGTAGCCATGGGGATGATAATCTTGGTTAAAATTTCCCGCTTCGTAAAACCCAATGCATAGCCCCCTTCTCGCAAAAAAGGAGGAACCGATGCTAAAACATCTTCACCAATTGAAGAAATAATCGGTGTAATCAAAATGCCGGTCACAATGCCTGCACTTAAGCTATTGAAGGTATTTAAACCTGGAATCAATTCTTGAAGAAATGGTGTTACCCACAACAAGGCAAAATAACCATAGACAATGGTGGGAATTCCGGCGAGAGATTCAAAACTAGCTTTGCCAATGCGGCGAATTTTCTTCGGTGCATATTCATGGAGATAAATGGCAGCAAGTAATCCGATGGGTGTGGCGACGACAATCGCAATCAGTCCAATCATCAATGTTGCACTGGCTAACACCATGACTCCAAAACTTTGCTGGGCAAAGGTTGGTGTCCATTGAGCATCAGTCAAAAATTGCCAGAGGGACACTTCTTGCAAAAACTTCCAAGTTTCATAGCCGAAGGTCACTAAAATTACGATAGAAATAATAATAGGAACAGCGGCAGATGCTATCAGCGCAACCTGCACTGTTGCTTCAGTCCAAAATAAGCCCAAGCGTTGGAGGGCTTTGATTTTTTCAAAAAAAGTAATCCGTTGTTGATGTTGTTTCTCTTTCACCAAATTCCAAAAACTGATTTGATTCTCCAAAAATATCTTCAAGCAGATTGCCATGGCAGTCCCACCAGTGATAATATAGCAACAAAATTATCATCAGGTTAACGTGGGTTTAAACTTACCTAATCTCAGGCTGATCACTACTGTTTAAGCGGATCTAGAATTCAAGTCAGGAAATAAACATTGCAAATTTTGCAGCGCATAGCCCAGTTCTTTAGCTGACTTTAGGTTCAGTTCTTCGTATACCCTCGAAATCTGAGGCTGGTTTTTTGCTAATTCAGGCATACGGCTTGATAAAGAATCATTCAATCGGTTGATCATCCAGGGGCGTAGGCTGATGGCGCTATGATCATGTTGTTCAACGAGACAATACATTTTTAGGGTCAGGATTTTTGTTTCAGTGGAATTACTGAGCAGATTGATGATTTCTTGCGAAAACTGTTCCGCTAACTGACTAATGACGTATTTCATGAGCACCGGCTCAATGCTAAACCAAGGTGTGCTGGTATCAGAAGGAACAACATCTAATAGAGAACGCCGTTTGAGGGATTCTAGGGCAGCAACCATTTCTGAAGTCGAAATGGCACTAAAGCGTAAATATTGGCGAAGATGGTTGAAGGTGATGGGACGGTTCGCTAAGGCTAGCCAGTTAATGATCACCGTCTCTGAACTTGAAAGTCGCTGAAGCTGCTGGTGGAAAATGCTGGGCATGATATCACCGAGTACCAATGTACTTTGGCTGAGGAACTCATCCACCTGTCCCCCAAAGATTTCTTGAATCGTTGTGGCCATGAGTTTCAAGGCTAGCGGATGGCCACGGTAGAGGCGAATTAATTCATGGCTTCCCGGTGTATGGGGCAAAAAGCCTTTGGTCGCCAGGATTTTGTGGGCCGCTTGGATTTCCAGGCCGCCAAGGCGAAAGTCGCGCACGGGTAATGCTTCCCCTGCAAGGGATGTGAGATCCCGTAGTTTTTCCCGTGTGATCACTAAGATGCAACTTTGGTGTGACTCTTGGGCGAGGCGGCGAAAAAGCTCATGGTAGTTTTGGTAATGGCTTTGGTACTGTCCGGCTAACTCTCCACTGCACAGGATGGTTTCCACATCATCTAATAGGACTAAGCAGCGATGTTGGCGTAGGGTCTCCAGGAGGTGAGTGAGCGGATGAATCGGGGGAGCTACTGAGGGATGTCCTAGAAAGGTGTTGCATTCGTGGAGTAAGGGTTCTAGGGAGGGCGCACGGCGGAGCGATCGCCGCAAGACAAATTCAAAATGACCCTCTATCCTTTGGGCTAATTGCACCGATAACGTCGTTTTACCAATACCCCCCATACCAGAAAGCACCACCAACCGACAGCGATCGCTCCCAATCCAATGCTCTAGTTCGGCTAGTTCCTGCTCTCGCCCACAAAACTGAGCAACATCAATAGCCTCATCCCAATCTTGCTGTGTTCCCGTCCATATGTCTCCCTGGCGATCGACCACCTCCTCCCAGTTCAAACCCAAAACCTGACAGTAGGCTTTGAATGTCTGAGCATTGATCGCCGCCTTGCCCGCGAGAAAACGTTTCCACGTTCCCAGGGAAATTCCATAGGCATAGGGCCCCCCTGAACACCAAACTCCCCCAGGCTCAAGCAAACGGCTCGCCGCCACAAAACAGGAATCATCCTCCCCATTCCAGCTCCAACCCCGTTCTCGCCTTGCCTGTTGAATCCGCATCAGCCCCAGCCGAGATGCCTTTAACGTTGCCACCTTGCCCCGTTCCCTCTATAAATATGTTTCTTCTCTCAGTATGCGCATTTCTTTCCGACATGCAGCACAACGCAGCCTGAACACCCACCCTTGAAACTCAAAAGTAATACAAAAAACTTACTTAGTCTGAACCCGTCCCATCATTATCGGCCAATCCCAAACCTTTTCAAAGCTCTCAAAGCCATACACAAAGGGCAACA
Source organism: Spirulina sp. CCNP1310 (assembly GCF_034932185.1). Taxonomy (NCBI): domain Bacteria; kingdom Bacillati; phylum Cyanobacteriota; class Cyanophyceae; order Spirulinales; family Spirulinaceae; genus Spirulina; species Spirulina sp. CCNP1310. The sequence continues at coordinate 25,399 of NZ_JAYGHW010000047.1, forward strand.
CAGAGAATTCGCCGCAACAATCGAAAAAATATTTCCAAAAAAGTGTTGACAAGCCATAGGGAAGTAGCTATATTGATAAATGCGCGGCAAACGAAACGCAGCGCACCGAACCTAGAAAAAAGAATAG
>NZ_JAYGHW010000048.1:0-22343 GCF_034932185.1 Spirulina sp. CCNP1310
GGCATACCGGAACTTTTGCGCGAGACGCAAGCAACGCTTCAGGAGAATCGACCTCTACTTTGGCTGGAGTCATCCTGTCTGAGCAAGTTGGCTCGTTGAGTGAAGAATCCCCGTCGCTTTAGCGCGGAGAGTGTCAAGGGAAGGATCAAGCAATGGGGTTAATCTCCGGGCCGCCGTAGGTGCGGGTGGGGGCGGGGAAGCCGCAGGATGTGCCGTCAGTATGCACCACCTGAGCTTCCCAGGGGAGACGGTACTCCCCTTTGACTAAATCCTGCATATAGGTATAGGGGCAATCCTGCGCCCCCCCTTTGACCGCTACATAGCCGCGATGGCCAAACTGATAGATATTGTTCTCCACACCCCAATGCTGGCGGGCTTCCCGCACCAGATCGGGGCGGACTTCGGCGGTGATGATTTCATTGGGGCGATCGCTCCCCATCACCAAAGGCATCCCGTCAAAATTAACAATCATCCCCTCCCCCATGGAATCAAACGTACCATCCGTGCCGCACATACAGACCGAAGCCGTATACATCAGATTACAAAAGGCGTTGGCCTGGTTTGTAATCCGCCAACTGTGGCGAATGGGGGCGGTATAGCCCGCTGTGCGGATCATAATTTCCGCCCCCTTATAGGCACATTCCCGCGCCATTTCCGGGAACATCCCATCATGGCAAATAATTAACGCCAACGTGCTGCCATTGGGCCCCTCACAAACCGGAATCCCCACATTGCCAGGCTCCCAAGGCTCCACCGGAATCCAAGGATGCAGTTTGCGGTAATAGAGTTTGATTTCCCCTTGATCGTTGATGATCAGACCGCTGTTGTAGGGGTTGCCTTGGGGGTTATATTCCATGATCGAAAAACAGCCCCAGATCCGATGTTCTCGACAAGCAGATTGAAAGGCCGCCACTTCCGGGCCATCGATGCGGCACATGATCGCCGGGTTCGTATCCATGGATAAACCGTGGAGAGCATATTCCGGGAAAACAACCAGATCCATTGCGGGGAGATTGTGCCGCGCCTTGGCCACTAAACTGCAAATGCGATCGGTTTGTTGCGCCAGATCATTGGGGGTGACAACGTTGGGGAGTTGCAGTTGCACCATGCCCAAAACAACACCGTTAGGGCTTTTATTCAGGCCGCCTAATCCGCTCATGATGCTTGCTCCTGTTCAATCAATGATCCACTGCTGGGAAATGTTCTGCCCCAAATCAAAAAACAGTCTAGAACAATGGGGGCGTTCTAGACTGGCGGCTTGGGTTATAAACGGAGAGGGAGGGATTCGAACCCTCGGTACGGTCTTGCGATTCGTACAACGGATTAGCAATCCGCCGCTTTCGACCACTCAGCCACCTCTCCAGATGACTACCGAATTGTAATTATAGACAAATGTTTTTCTAAATGCAAGACTGGAGGGCGAAAAATTTTCATCCCTCCAGCCAAGAGGGCAAAAGATTTTTTGCCCCTACATCATCCCCAATTCCCTTGAACATCCCCCTCTATACCTACCCTCCCCTCCTCCCCGGTCGCCTCCTCAAACGCTACAAGCGGTTTTTTGCTGATATTGAACTGGATTCGGGGGAGGTGATTACGGCCCATTGCCCGAATACGGGGCCGATGACGGGGGTTTGTACGGTGGGGCAGCCGGTGCAGGTTTCCGAGAGTGATAACCCGAAGCGGAAGCTGCGCTATACCTGGGAGTTGATCCAAGTGCCGGATCATGGGGGGACTTGGGTGGGGGTGAATACGGGGTTGCCGAATCGGATTATTAAAAGTGCGTTGGTGGCGCAGCAGTTGCCGGAGTTGGCGGGGCGTTATGCCCAGGTGCGGCCGGAGGTGGCCTATGGGGCGGGGGGGAAGAGTCGCATTGATTTTTTGCTCACCGATGGGCAGGGGGAAAACCCGATCTATGTGGAGGTGAAAAATACGACCTGGACGGCGGGGCGGACGGCGGTTTTCCCCGATACGGTGACGACGCGGGGCCAGAAGCATTTGCGGGAGTTGATGGCGTTGGGGGCGCAGGCTAGGGCGGTGATGATTTATTTCATTAATCGGGGGGATTGTGGGGATTTTGCGCCGGGCGATCGCGCTGATCCGGTGTATGGGGAATTATTTCGGGAGGCGATCGCCTCTGGTGTGGAAATTCTCCCCTATCGCATGGCCGTTTCTCCTGAAGGGGTTAATTTGCAAGGGTTGGCCCCCATTCAGTTACATCAGCCGGGGGATTGAAATGGCGGGAAATTTAAAAATTGGTGAGGTGGCGGCCCAGAGTGGTCTTTCGGTGAAGACGATTCGTTTTTATGCAGAGTCGGGGTTATTAAAGCCGGTGATGGGGCGATCGCCCAGTGGTTATCGGCTGTTTACCCCAGGGGTGTTGAATCGTTTGGCATTCATTAAGCGATCGCAATCCTTGGGGTTAAGCTTGCAAGACATTCAAGAATTGCTCAATGTCCATGATCGAGGCAGTTTACCCTGTGGAGCAGTGAAGGCGCGGCTCGATGCCAAATTACAGGATATTCAAGCTCAAATTGCCGCCTTGGCCATTCTCCAAGCGGAGTTAGAAGGGATTCTCTCCGGTTGGCAGGATCAACCCCCCGCCCATCTGATCGGGCAAACAATTTGCCCCAATTTGCAACAACCGACAGCAGGAGTGAGGGAAAAAGCAATGTAGGGGCAAAAAATTTTCGCCCCCCACATCTACCTACAGGCCCGGCTAATTTCAAATTCCCATCGCCCCAAGCCCTAAAATACAAACAACCACGCCTGTTATTTTCATCTTTTCATGAATTATCTGATTGCCGTATTCCCCGATCGCATCACCGCTGAAGCCGCCTATACTGCCCTCGAAGGGGCCAATCTGCCGATGGAGCAGGTGACAATTCTCGGCCGAGGCTATAAAACCGCCGATGAATTTGGCCTGATTGATCCCAATCAAAAAGCAAGGGAACAGGCCAAGCTGATGGCCTTCTGGCTTGTCCCTTTTGGGTTTGTGGCAGGGTTTACGTTTAATGCGATTACCCACATTAATTTATTTAGTTGGACGAATGAACTGGGTAATCACCTCCTGGGGGGCCTGTTTGGGGCGATCGGTGGTGGCATGGGCAGCGTTTTTGTCGGGGGCGGTGTGGGGATTTCCTCCGGTAGTGGCGATGCACTGCCCTACCGCAATCGCCTAAATGCGGGGAAATATTTGGTGGCGGTGAAAGGCTCTAAAGCCATTCAACAACGGGCAACGGCGATTCTCGAAGCCTGTCAGCCGGAGAATCTCCAAGGCTATTTTGAACTTACCTAAGAGGTTAGGATGGATCAGTTTTCCGACAATCCGACGGCTTGGCTGGATCGGTTGGCGATGGTGGGTTATTTGGGGTTTGCGGCGTTTATTGCTTGGCAGGTGATGGTGCGCTCCAAGTAACATCCTCTCCACCCAATCGCTAGCCAAGCTTTCAGCTATGGTTGGAGTACTGCGAAGGTGTTTGAGCGTAGGGGCGAAAAATTTTCGCCCCTACGCCGATCTTTGGTATGAGTCCTCACGATTCTGTCTAATGCGATAGAAAACCCCGAAGGCTGCGAGAGCGATGGCAAAGTGCAGCAAGGGCTGCTGCTTGTAGGGAAGATGCCTGCTTTGAGAGATTTATTGAGGGGTATCTCACATTCCGCAGGTTAAGACCAATGATGCCAGTGAACGGTGCGTCAGACACCATCCACCAGCATCATTGCATCCGTTCTCAGTATGAGAACAATTCTCGCGGTATGACCCCTCAGGCCAAAAACATCATTTTTCTTTTGAGGATTGCTCTATAGACGAGATTTTTGGCTCGAAAACACCTGAAAAATTCATAATGAGAATTGCTCGCATCATTGATCTGCCCTAATGCCAAAGAGCAGGATAACGGTTGACGCACCATTGATTGAGCAACCTGCGGGAGGTCGGCTGTTGAGTAAGACTCACAACGGCGGATCACCCTACAACTCTCCTTGTTCATTGCCTGAAACCAAAACGATCCGGACGGTGAACTGTGATCTGAGTAACTACGGAAGCCAGATCTGATCACCAATAATCGGTAATCCTGGAGAGACATTGTGAGGGAGTCATAAAAAATACTAAAGAAAATATTAAAAAAATAAAAACCTTGTTTTAAAGGGACTAGGCTGAATTTAGTTAATTTCTGTGCATTTTCTCTATTTTTCTTGGTTTTGCATTCGTTCTTCTTGATCCCTGATGTGAATACTTACACAATAAGCTCTCAAGATTAACGAAACGTTACGGAGAAACTGGAGCTGATTTATTTTGTATCTATTTATTACACACGAAGAATTTCGTGAAAGCCAACAAGCATCATAGAAAGTATTCGTGTGGTCTGTGCCCCTTCTTCGCCTCCCCCTCACACCCATGTATAATAAAAACTTTTCAACATCGAGCTGCCGCTTGTGTTCTTACTATCACCCTCAGGGCCGCCGGGGGGGTGAATGCCAACAACTGGGCGTTCCTGTCAAGGGTTGTTGGGCTGCCTGTAGCCTCGCTACCCATCCCTTTGCGGCTGCTCCGAGTTTAGAGCCGATTTTAGAGCCTACGTTAGAGTCGAATATTGTCCATCTGGAGCAAGCTCTGTCTTTAGATTGTGAGAGTGGGGCGATCGCTCCCCTTGCCACCACCGACTCCTCCCCGCTCCCCCTTTCCCATTAGTTTCATGTTGTCCGCACCTTCCATAAAAAAACAGCCAGGCTGACCCCCTGGCTGTTTTGATCATGGTGTTAAGGGATTGAGGGGATGCTATTTCCCCATGCCCAACTGTTGGGCTTTTTGGTAAACCTTCCCCTCGGTGAGTAACGAGGGGGCGATCACCACTTCCACCTGCTGCATTTCCTTGAGGTTTTTCGCTCCCAGGGTTCCCATGCTGGTTTTTAAGGCTCCTAGCAAGTTGTGAGTACCATCATCGAGCTTGGCGGGGCCGGTCATGATTTGGGCGATGGTTCCCGTGGTTCCCACATTAATTCGGGTTCCCCTGGGGAGGACGGGGCTAGGAGTAGCCATGCCCCAGTGGTAGCCCCGGCCAGGAGCTTCAGCAGCGCGAGCAATGGGGGAGCCAATCATCACCGCATCGGCCCCGCAAGCAATACATTTACAAATATCGCCCCCCGTCACAATCCCCCCATCGGCAATGATCGGCACATAGCGGCCGGTTTGCTGCTGGTATTCATCACGGGCGGCGGCACAGTCAGCGACGGCGGTGGCTTGGGGAACGCCTACGCCCAACACGCCGCGAGAGGTACAGGCGGCTCCTGGGCCAATGCCCACTAACACCGCTGCGGCTCCCGCTTGCATCAGTTGCAAAGCCACTTCGTAGGTGACGCAGTTGCCGAGGGCAACGGGCATCGGCATTTCTGCACAGAATTTCGCTAGGTCGAGGGGGGTAATTTCCTCGGGGGAGAGGTGGGCGGTGGAGACGACGGTGGCTTGAATGAGGCAGAGGTCGGCCCCGGCTTCTGCCACCACAGCGCCATATTTGGCAGCCCCAGCGGGGGTGAGACTGACGGCAGTTTTACCCCCTTGGGCTTTAATTTCGGTAATGCGTTGGCGGATCAGTTCCGGTTGAATCGGGGCGGCGTAGAGTTCCTGCATTAAGCCCACAAACTCATCTTTGCCCACCGCTGCAATTTTATCGAGGATGGGGTTCGGATCGGCGTAGCGGGTTTGAATGCCTTCGAGGTTAAGGACACCCAAAGCCCCTAATTTGGAGAGGTGGGCGGCCATGGCTACATCCACCACGCCATCCATGGCGCTGGCGAGGATGGGAATTTCTAACTCAATTCCCCCGATGGTGAATCGCGTATCCGCTAACGCCGGATCTAGCGTTGATCGACCGGGAACTAAGGCAATTTCATCAAAACCGTAGGCCCGTCGTGCGGTCTTGCCGCGTCCAATTTGAATGCTCACTGCGCTATTTTTCCCTTCCCGAAGCTATTCAGACTAGGCTATCAGATTTTTGGAATTTTCTGCTAGGTGCGATCGCCTAAAAACCCCTGTACTAAAGGCAAATAGGCTCCGGGTACTTCCAACATCGGGAAATGGCCAGTTTTGGGGAGTTCGGTATGGGTGATGCGGGGATTGAGGGCGGCAGCACTGTGGCCGAGGCGGGGGGGGATGATTTGATCCTGTTGGCCGGAGATTAATAATGTGGGGGTTTGGAAGGATTGAAAAACTTGGGGCATTTCGATGGCCGCCTGTTCACTGACGGCGGTGTAAATCGTCCCCAGGGCGGCGTTTTGATCCGCCATCAGGTAATCGGCTAAAAAGGTGCGGCTGATGGCACTGGGGAGGGGGCGATGGAGAAAGCGGCTCATAAATAAATGTTCCGCGAGGGGGACATGGAGCATCCAGGGAAAGCGGAACTTAACCACATACTCACTGGCCCAATGAAAAAGGCTAAACGTGAGGCGATTGTACTCGAAAATGCCGCTACAGGTGAGAATGAGGCGATCTAAGCGTTGGGGGTATTGTTGGGCAAAAACGGCGGCGATGGAAGCCCCCAAGGAATGGGCATTGAGGGAGATGCGATCGCACTTGAGGTGATCGAGGAGTAACCGCAAATCCTCAGCATAGTCCGCCAAACCATAGGGTAAATCAATATTGGGGGGTTGGGGGGATCTGCCAAAACCCCGCAGATCATAAAGGAGACAATCAAAGCGATCGCTCAAGGCCGCCGCCGTCGTCTGCCAATACCGGGCCGATCCCCCCCAACCATGGATAAATACCAAAACCGGCTTCGGTGCAGAGCCAGCCGCCCCCCGCACCCATTCGTAATAATGGGGAACCCCCCGAATCGTTACCGTTTCCCCCATTGCCGATTTCCCTGCTTAAGCTGACTCCGGTTTTGGCAATGTCGAAGGATGTAACAACAATTCCGCCGTTGAGCGTTTTTCCACCATTTCCGGCGTGATCACACAACAATGGACATCCTGGCGGGAGGGCAATTCATACATCACTTCTAGCATTAACTCTTCAACAATGCCCCGCAATGCCCGCGCTCCGGTTTTACGGCGGTAGGCTTCTTGGGCGATCGCCCGAATCGATTCCTGCTTAAACTCCAGTTGGACATTATCCATCAACAGCAGTTTTTGATACTGCTTCACCAACGCATTGCGTGGCTCCGTCAAAATCGCCACCAACGCCTCCTCATCCAGGGGATGAAGCACCGCCGCCACCGGAACCCGACCGATAAACTCCGGAATTAAACCGAACTTCACCAGATCCTCCGGCTCCAACTGCTTGAGCACATCCGCTGTGCGCTGCTCCTTGGATTGGTTTTCGCCGGTACGAACAAAGCCCATAGACTTTTTCCCCGCCCGCCGCTCCACCACTTTATCGAGGCCCACAAAAGCCCCCCCACAGATAAACAGGATATTGCTCGTATCAATTTGAATGCAATCTTGATAGGGATGTTTCCGGCCCCCTTGGGGGGGAACATTGGCGATCGTCCCTTCCAGCATTTTTAATAAAGCCTGCTGTACTCCTTCCCCAGACACATCGCGGGTAATGGAAGGATTCTCACTTTTACGGGCAATCTTATCAATTTCATCAATGTAGATAATCCCCCGCTGGGCCTCCTCCACATCAAGATCTGCCACCTGCAACAGCCGCAGCAGAATATTTTCCACATCCTCGCCCACATAGCCTGCTTCCGTGAGGGTGGTGGCATCCGCCACCGCAAAGGGGACATCGAGAATTTTTGCTAAGGTTTGGGCCAGGAGGGTTTTACCGGAGCCGGTGGGGCCAATGAGGAGAATATTGGATTTTTGAAGCTCTACAGACTCTTCGGCTCCCCCTTTCGCGGTGGTGGGCTTGGTTTGGAGAAAACTGAGGCGCTTGTAATGGTTGTACACCGCCACCGATAACACCTTTTTCGCCTCATCCTGACCAATCACATGCTCGTCAAGATAGCGCTTAATATCCGTGGGTTTGGGGATATGGTTGAAATTCAACCGCTCAGAAGGGGTACGACGTTTGGGGGGATGTTCTTCCGCGTGGGGAACGGGCTGGGTGGCAGGGCTAGAGGAATCAATCAGTTCCTCATCCAAAATCTCATTACACAGCTCTACACATTCATCACAAATATAGACTCCGGGGCCAGCAATTAGCTTTCGCACCTGTTCTTGGGACTTGCCACAGAAGGAGCATTTGAGATGGGAGTCGTATTTCGGCATTTTGACCTCTTACTGAAGTGCAGCAACAGTGGCAGCAACATTAATTTGCGGCAGGGCTGAGGCGTTAATCACTTGATCAATTAACCCATAGGCTTGGGCTTCGACGGAGGACATATAAAAATCCCGCTCCGTATCTTGGGTAAGCCGTTCTAAAGATTGACCGGTATGCTCGGCTAGCAGTTCATTGAGTTGCTGTTTGATATACAGGATTTCTTTGGCTTGAATTTCAATATCCACTGCCTGCCCCTGAGCACCACCGAGGGGTTGATGAATCATGATGCGGGAACTGGGTAAGGACATCCGCTTGCCTTTCGTACCACCGGAGAGGAGAAATGCCCCCATGCTGGCGGCGATGCCGTAGCAAATGGTGACAACATCGGGGCGAATTTGCTGCATGGTGTCGTAGATGGCCATCCCCGCATAGACGGAGCCACCGGGGGAGTTAATGTAGAGTTGAATATCTTTTTCTGGATCCTCAGCATCTAAAAACAGCAGTTGGGCCACCACAGAATCGGCGATGGTATCGTCGATCGCACTTCCTAAAAAAATAATCCGTTCGCGGAGGAGCCGTGAATAAATATCAAAGGCTCGTTCTCCCATGCCGGACTGTTCGACCACCATGGGGACAATGGCTTGACCCATGGCGTGATAGTTGTAGCTGGATTCGTTCGGTAAGCAGATGGAGGTGGCTTGGGATGTGATCATGCTGAGGGTCAGAATTGAGAAAGCAGCGTTCTTCTACTTGTTCACTATTATGCCTTATGTGCTGGAAGACGTGGGGAATTGAGCCGAAATAGATTGGCGAGATGGAATCGTTAGATCCCATCTCGCTGGTGATTATTCTTCTTCGGTGCTTGTCTCCTCCACTTCTGCCTCGGTTGCGGTGGCAGCCATGGCCTCGGCTGACTTCTCATCTGCTGCTGCGGTGAGGGTTCCCTTGGGTACTAATTCCACGGTGACATTTTCCCGCAGCCATGCCAATACCTGGTTTTCTACCAATTCTTTGGTGACAAATTCCCGCAGACGGTCTCGGTCAATGTTCTGGCCGCCCAACTGTTCGAGAATCCCCTTCATTTTTGTTTCCACCGCTTCCGGATCAGCGGCGATCGCCTCACGGCGGGCCACTTCTTCGAGGGCCAAGGTGGTTTTGAGCCGCTCGATCGCCTCCGGACGGGCATTTTCCCGCAAGGTGGGCATCATATCGGCATTGAGGATCGTTTTCATATCCAGGCCGTATTGCTCCATTTCGGCAACGGTCTGGCGGATCGTCATGTCCACCTCTTGCTGAATCAGGGTTTCGGGGGGGTCAACGGTGGTGATTTTGAGCAGTTCAGCGGCGATCGCCCCCTCAATACTGGCGTTGGTGGCATTTTCCGCCTGCTTTTGATATTGAGCTTCGAGATCCGCCCGTAGTTCCGCCAGGGTTTCAAAGCGGCTCACTTCATCGGCAAAATCATCATCGAGTTCCGGCAGTTCTTTCTCTTTAATTTCCAGCAATTTCACCGCAAATTGGGCCTGTTGACCGGCGAGATCTTCGCGGGCATAGTCCTCCGGGAAAGAAACCACAATATCTTTTTCCTCCTCAGGATTCATGGCCTCGATCCCCGCGATTAAGTCTTCGAGGAATTTATCCGGCTCTAACTCCAGTTGAAAATCCGTGGCTTCCGCACCCGTAATCACCTCGGTGCTCACCTCGCCATCAACGATCAGCCGACCGCTATAGTTGACCACCACCACATCCCCCCGTTGGGCCGCCCGGCCTTCCACCGGTACGAGGGTAGCAACCTTGGATTGCTGTTCAGCGAGGAAGCGATCAACCTGGGCCGGGTCGTACAGCGTTTCTTCCGCCTTGACATGGAGGGCTTGATAATCGCCAATTTCCACCTCCGGCGGCACATCCATCGAAGCGGCGAAGGTCAGCACCTCACCGGGTTTGTAGCGATTGAGCAGTTCCTCAATCCCTGGCTCAATCTTGTAGTTGCCCAAGGCATCAATTTCTTGATCCTTGACGGCTTGCATGACCGTATCCTGCACCAAATTTTCGAGAGCTTCTGCCCGAATCCGTTCGGGGCCTAAGCGTTGGAGCAGGATGGGGCGGGGAACTTTGCCCTTGCGAAACCCAGGAATCCGCACCGTCTGGGCCAAGTTTTTAACGACTTTTTCATAAGCCTGCTTGGATTTGTCGGCGGGGATTTCAATGGTAAGGGTAACTTGACTTTTCGGTGATTTTTCCTGGGATACTTTCATGGACAACTCGTTTTGCAAACCGTAAACTTATGGAGTAATTGCCAGCCCGACACAATCGTACTCACCCTGGCCAACCTTCGGGTTCATAGGCGGGTTTATTAGGGGCGGCTTAATCAATGGGGTTGATCTTGATGACATGGCCCGATTGCCTATGATAGAGGTTAATTCCCTCAATCCGCACCCTCAGACAGGGCGAGGTCTGCCTAGAAAATCTAGACAGCCCTGAGATCATAGTACAATGCTAGGGTTATCTCGTTGCCGCTTTCAATGTTAGGGTTCAGTAAAAGCCAGCGGCAGGGATCTGAAGCGAGTTGGGGCGAGGGTCAACCCCCATCACTCATTTTTCGGTGTTCAGCGTGTTCGTGATGTTTGTTTTGATTGTTTCACTACTTATCTTTGGAGGTTTGTTAATTTGACCAATTCATTGCGGGTTGCCATTTTGGGCGCAACCGGAGCCGTGGGGACGGAGTTGATTCACCTGCTGGAGTCCCGTCAATTTCCTTTGTCATCGCTGAAGCTGTTGGCTTCCCCCCGTTCAGCGGGACAACATTTAACCTTTGGGGGGCGATCGCTCCCTGTTGAAGTCGTCAATGAGCAATCCTTTGCCGATGTGGATCTGGTGCTGGCTTCAGCGGGAGGGAGTATTTCCCAAACCTGGGCCGCCCCAGCCGTAGCCGCCGGAGCGGTTTATATCGACAACTCCAGCGCCTTTCGGATGAACCCGGATGTGCCGTTAATCGTGCCGGAGATTAACCCCGAAGCCGCCGCCGACCATGAGGGGATCATTGCGAACCCCAACTGCACGACAATCCTGATGGGGGTGGCGATCTATCCCCTCCATCAAGTGCAACGGATTCGCCGTATTGTTGTCGCGACCTATCAATCCGCCAGCGGGGCCGGGGCGCGGGCGATGGCGGAAGTGCAACAACAGGCCCAAGCCATCCTCAACGGCGAAACCCCCCAAGCGGAAATCCTCCCCTATCCCCTCGCCTTTAACCTCTTCCCCCACAATTCCCCCCTCAATGATCAGGGCTATTGTCAGGAGGAGATGAAGATGGTGCAGGAGACGCGCAAGATTTTTGGCGATGCCGATCTGCGGATTACGGCCACCTGTGTGCGGGTTCCCGTCCTCCGCGCCCATTCTGAAGCCGTTAACCTGGAGTTTGACGCTCCCTTTCCTGTAGACCAGGCGCGGGACTTGATCGCCCAAGCCCCAGGGGTGCGCCTTGTGGAAGATTGGCAACGGAACTATTTCCCGATGCCCAGTGAGGCCTCTGGGGAAGATGCGGTGTTAGTGGGCCGGATTCGCCAGGATATTTCTAACCCCCAAGGTTTGGAATTGTGGTTGAGTGGGGATCAGATCCGCAAAGGCGCGGCCCTCAATGCGGTGCAAATTGCGGAATTGTTGCTAGAGCGGGGTTGGGTCAAACCCAAATCCGCCCGATTGGCCGTCACCCATTAGGGGTTAGAGTCTGAAAAGAAAGAGATCGCGGTGATGAGTCTTGAACGACGGCCACCCGTTCAATCACAGCGGTGGCCCAAGGATCTCCTGTTCCCCGTTCCCCCTCAACGGGTCAAACTTGAGAACGTTTGTTAACGTGATATGTAATTCTGTAGGAGATGATGACAGTGTGAGTGAATTTGGCAATGTTGCAACGGCAATGATTACGCCGTTCACGGCAGCGGGGCAGGTAGACTACGCCACCACGGAAAAGTTAGCGGCCCATCTTGTTGCCCATGGCACCGATACCATCCTCGTTTGTGGCACAACGGGGGAATCCCCCACCCTCTCTTGGGAGGAAGAGTTTGAACTGTTTCGAGTGGTGAAGCAGGCGGTGGGCGATCGCGCTAAGGTGATGGCAGGCACGGGGTCGAATTCTACCCAGGAGGCGATCGCCGCCACCCAAAAGGCCGCCAAACTGGGTCTCGATGGCACATTACAGGTCGTACCCTATTACAACAAACCCCCCCAAGCGGGTCTCTATCAGCATTTTGCGGCCATTGCCCAGGCCTGCCCCGATCTGCCGATGATGCTCTACAACATTCCCGGCCGCACCGGGCAAGCCCTCCAGCCGGAAACCGTCGCCCGCTTGGCTGAAATTGAGAGTATTGTGGCGATTAAAGAAGCCAGCGGCAGTTTAGATATTGCCAGCCAAATCCGCGCCCTCACACCGCCGGATTTTGCCCTCTATTCTGGGGATGACTCCCTGACGTTGCCCCTGTTGGCCATTGGGGGAACGGGCGTGGTCAGTGTTGCTAGCCATCTCGTTGGCGATGACCTCCAGGGGATGATTCGGGCCTTTAATGCCGGTGAAGTGCGCACCGCCCAAGGGATTCATCTCCGCCTCTTTGAACTGTTCAAAGTGTTATTTTGCACCACCAATCCGATTCCGATCAAAGCCGCCCTGGCGTTACAGGGCTGGTCTGTGGGCCGGGTGCGATCGCCCCTTTGCGACATTACCCCAGACCAAGAAGCACAAATTAAAACCGTTCTCACCCAGCTTGATCTGTTAACCCAAACTCCTGAGCCATAAACCCCATACCTATGACGAAACCCAATCTTAAATCCGCCCCCTTGAAAATTATTCCCCTCGGTGGCCTCCACGAAATCGGTAAAAATACTTGCATTTTTGAGTACCAAGATGAAATGGTGCTTTTGGATGCGGGCATTGGCTTCCCCACCGATGGCATGCATGGGGTTAATGTTGTCCTGCCGGACATGACCTACGTTCTTGAAAATCGCCACAAGATCAAAGGCATGATCGTCACCCACGGTCACGAAGACCACATCGGCGGCATTGCCTACCACCTCAAGCAGTTTGATATTCCCCACATCTACGGCCCCCGGTTAGCCATGGCCCTGTTGCGGGATAAATTGGCCGAAGCTGGAGTGAGCGATCGCACCAAAATCCACACCGTCGGCCCCCGGGACATGGTACGGATCAGCCCCGCCTTCCTCGCGGAATACATCCGCAACACCCACTCCATGGCTGACAGCTTCAGCGTTGCCATCCATACCCCTCTCGGTGTCGTCATCCATACCGGCGACTTCAAAATTGACCACACCCCCGTCGATGGCGAACATTTCGACCTGCAAAAACTCGCTGAACATGGCGAGAAAGGCGTACTCTGTCTCCTGAGCGACTCCACCAACGCCGAAGTCCCCGGCTACACCCCCTCAGAAGAATCCGTCCGCCCCAACTTGGATCGCGTCATCGCCCAAGCCCCCAAACGGATCTTTATCACCACGTTTGCCTCCTCGGTGCATCGGGTCAACATCATCCTCAGCCTCGCCCAAAAGCACAACCGCAAAGTAGTCGTCGTGGGCCGCTCCATGCTCAACGTCATCGCCCATGCGCGGGAACTGGGTTATGTCAAATGCCCCGATAGTCTCTTTGTTCCCCTCAAACAGATGCCCAGCATCCCCGATGAACAGGTGTTAGTATTAACCACCGGCTCCCAAGGGGAAGAACTCGCGGCCCTGACACGCATTTCTAAAGGCGAGCACCGTCAAGTACGCATCAAAGCCGGAGATACCGTCGTCTTTTCCGCCAACCCGATCCCCGGCAACACCCTAGCGGTTGTGGATACCATCGATCGCCTGATCATGATGGGCGCTCACGTCATCTACGGCCGTAACCAGGGGATCCACGTTTCCGGCCATGGCTCCCGGGAGGATCATAAACTGATGCTCAACCTCACCCGGCCAAAATTCTTCATGCCCGTCCATGGTCAATACCGGATGCTCGTGGAGCACGCCAAAATGGCCCAAAGTATGGGCATCCCCGCCGACAATATGGTGATTATCAACAACGGCGACATTGTGGAACTCACCCCAGAACGGATTCGCATTGCCGGTCAAGTGCCTTCCGGGATTAAACTCGTCGATGGTTCCGGCATTGTCCATGATCATGTGATGAAGGAGCGGCAACAGTTAGCAGAAGACGGCGTAATTACGATCGCCGCTGCGGTGGATTGGCAACTCAACCTTTTGGCCCGGCCCGAAATTCATTTCCGGGGTGTGGCCAGTACCCTCGATCCGGAAATGTTCCGTCAGATGGTCAATCGCAATGTGGCGCGGGTGTTAAGTGAGCGCGGCTCTGAGTTCACGAGCAACACCAACAACGGTGGCCCCCCGGAAGTCGATTGGACAGGCTTAAAAACGGAAATTGAGGGTAGCATCATGCGCTTAATTCGCCGCGAACTCAACTGCCGTCCTTCGGTGGTGTTCCTGTTGCAAACCCCCGATGTCGATGCCGCCGCACCGCCCACCCATAGCAGTTCTCCCCGACGACGGCGACGCTCGACAGCTTCGGCGGTCTCTTAACCCCCCTGCGTTGTGAGGAAAGAGGATTGAGCAAAGAGAAGATGCCATTTTCTCCCTCACTCCTCACTCCTTCTTATTGTTTGCCCCTCATCCCCATGACTCCCGATCCAAAAACTTCAGCCTCCGTTTTGGAACTTCAGGAACTGGCGATCCAAATTACCGCCCAGGATTTTCGTCCTGGGCTGATGAGTTTGGACGTTCTGAAAATGAGTGGTGTCATTCCTGCGGATTGGGAACTGTCCCAAAACCCGATTCAGGGTCAAAATGCGGCGCAACTCTCGTTTACCAATGGTTTAAACTTGGTAGCACAACCCCAAAGGCTAATGTTTTTAGAGCAAATGGGGGGCGGCGGGATGATCGAGGGGCCGGCGATCGCCCAAGCCTATCTCGAAAAATTCCCCCATGCAGATTATCAAGGGCTGACCATTGCCCCCAAAGTCCTTCTCGGCTTCCCTGAACACAGCGAAGCCCCCCGCCAATTTATGACCCAAAAGCTCTTGGCTCCAGGCAGTTGGCAACAAATGGGCAATGATCCCCTGCGAGCCGCCGTCACACTCCACTACACGCTCAAGCGTTGCCCCTTAAGTATCAATATCAGCGAAGTGCAGTTAAACCAGCCTCCCCATGGGATTATTTCCGCACTACTGTTCACAGGCAATTTTAACTACACAATCCCCTCTGAAATGAGCGAATCCAAGGCAGTATTTCTCAGTAAGCGGGTGAGTCTCTGGCAAACAGACACCACGCAATTTCGCGAAGTGGTCTATAAAAAATTCCTCAACAGTAGCCTTACTCCTTCTACAACTCCCAATGGTTCCGCTCCCTCGAAAACCAACGCTTCGATTTTTCCCGATTTAACCTAATCGGTAATCCTAAATCCGATATTTCCCAGGTTGCTTAATAATATGGTGAGTCAGCCGTTAAGCTGCTCTTTTGCCCTATGGATTCATCGATCTGACGCACCCTACAATTCAACTGTAGAGTGCGTCAGACTGGATCAATGCTGATAGGGGTGGTTGAATAGTGTCTGATGAATCGTTCACTAACATCATTCATCTTAACCTGCGGAATGTAAGCTCAATGACTCAATAGGGAAAACTGGTTTCTAGTGAGTGAGAATGAATTAGTCCATGATTGGTGAGGATTGATTCAATGGTTTTTGAACTAACATGAAAGTATTCGGCAGCATCTTCTAGGGCAGATTCTGAATAGTCAAAGTTCAAGAAACTCATCAAACTGTTGACTGGACAAAGCAGTTCTGCGGCAAAAGCCCGTTGAGATTTTTGCCTTGATGTTTTAAGACCTGTACTTGCCAACCAGGATGACTCACAATTGCCATAAAGCAAGGCATCACCAATAAGCCGAGCTAACTCAAAACGTTTGCCAGTGGGATGCTTTTTTGTAAGGTAAAACTTTAATCTGTCATGGTTGGATGGAATTGCAATGGAAATCTTTTGTTGGCTTGGTGAATCGAAGGCTTCATTTTGAAATTTCGGTAAACTCAGTAATTCATAAAGTTGTTCATCCTGAATGGCTTTATCACCTAGATCAAGTTGATTTCGTAACAGGGTTGCACCCTCTTTTCCTTTTTGCCAAGGGATTTCCGAAAGTTCTGCTAATCTCACAGGATCAATGGAGACTTGCGGTTGTCCCTTGATAGCTTTTCCTGCGGTGATTTGAGCGATCGCCTCACTCAGGGGCTTTGCTGCCGATAGATTTTGACTGCAAGCCGGGGCTACCTCTGAAAATGTTGCTTTTCCCATGCGCTCAACCCAATTAAGGGCATCGATGACAATACTTTCAGGACAATCATCGGGATCGAAACCTAATTGAGCTTCACAACGACGATATTGATTGGCATTGGCATCCTCCCGTTCTTCCTGCACTTCTTGCCAAAGGTTAGCCAGTGGACTCTTTAAAACTTCCGTTGCATCAAGGCGACAGATTACGGATTGAATAAAATTCGTGATCGTTTGTTCAAATTCAAGCAAATTGACCGTAAAGGGTTGCTCCAATCGGTTCAGGTATCGCACCGATTGTTGAGTTTTTGGCTCAGATGCTGTTGACCATAACTGCATGGATTGCGTATCTGAAGCAAAAATCACTCGCGGCCAAATAAATCCTTGATTTGCTGCTGTTAACTCATGGGCCATCCGCCAACTAATGGAGGGTTGTGCTGGCGGCAAAGGCTCATACAGTAAACGCCACCATGAAGATACGAGCCATGCCGCAAGGGGATAGGCGGAAACCAAAACGCGATCACGGATTGTTTTCGACCAAATATCCTCATGCTCTGTAAGACTGATATCCCCCACCCTTAGCCCCAACATTCCCATTGTTTGTCGGATCTCTGGAGAATCATTGCCACTGGTCAGCCAATCAATATCAAGACTGAGTGCGTTCACGGCGCATCCTCCATTGTTTAATCACTTCTTGGCAAAAGGGATCTTCTCGCTGCATTGGATAACCATGGTATATTCCCCGATCAGAGATCTATCCGCACATTCAGAAGATCACTCTCTTGAAAGGAACTGATCTGGCCTAATGGAGGCGATAGAGGAAGATTGAGGGCGAACGACGGGACTCGAACCCGCGAGTGGTGGAACCACAATCCACTGCCTTAACCACTTGGCTACGCTCGCCGTGCTGCGCTTAAGCAGTATAGCAGATATTTTGGAACTAAAGCTAGGGTATCCTCGTATTTTAAGGGGGGGATTGTTGATCCCCGCTAGCCAAGCCGCAAGGACAGGATTTTTATGAAGCTATGGCAAACGACTGTGAGTATTGCAGGGGGGGCGATCGCCCTTCTGGGGGTAGGCCTCGCCATGACCAACCCTGGGCCAACGGCCTATGAAGATTTTGCCGTCCACCAATTAACCCGCTATCTGCAAACCAATATTTGCCAAGAGCTACCTCCGCAACTGCGGCAATTTTCCGAGCAATGCCGCTCTTTGGGGTCGACGCTCCTCGATACCGCCCGGCCTCAACTGCAAAACCTGATCGCCCAAAATACCCGCCGGGAAAATTACCTCCTCTTCAGCATCTACCGCACGGGTTTTTCTTCTCCCCCTCTGCCCCGTGGCTATGAGTTTGAAACCTTGGGGGTGTTTGGCCAATTTTATATTTATCAAATGGTGGCAGAGGGGAGTGGCGATCGCAACCCCTAGCCCCACCCCCATGGTTAATCAGGATCAATAAGATGATTGTGCAGATTTTGCGGCGATGGATGGGTTGGCGAGGGGTGATGTTAGGCCTGGGGGCCGGCGCGTTGGTGGGGATCAGCCCCGCGCCGCTGGGGGCGTTCCCCCTCGCTTGGGTGGGTTTGGCTCCTCTGTGGTGGGGGGTGATGGGGGCGAAAACGGGGCGGTGGCGGCTGGCCTTGGCTTGGGGTTGTGGCTTCCATGGCTTGGCTTTGGCCTGGATTACGGGGATTCATCCCATGACTTGGATGGGTGTGCCTTGGGGGGCAAGTTTGGCGATCGCCCTCCTTTGTTGGCTCCTGATTACCCTTTGGGGGGCGGCGGTGGTGGTGGTGTGGGGGGAGGTGATGGGGCGATTTGCCCCCAAAGTAGGCTGGCAAAATCTGCTGTTTGGGGCAGCGCTGTGGTGTAGCCTCGAAACCCTGTGGCAATGGGGGCCGCTATGGTGGTCGTCTTTGGCCTATACCCAAAGTCCGGGCAATCTCGCCCTGCTCCATTGGGGGCGCATTTCTGGGCCAACGACGGTGACGTTTTTATTGATGGTGGTGAATGGGGCGATCGCCCAAGCTTTCCTCACCCCGAAACGGCGCTTCTGGGCCGGGGGCGCAATCAGTTTGCTGATCCTCATCCATAGCCTCGGGGCAGTTTGGAGTCAACAACCCCTTAGCCCTGGTGAACCCTTAAAAGTCGGAATGATTCAGGGCAATATCCCCAATGAAATCAAGCTTTATCCGACGGGTTGGAGTCGGGCGATCGCTGGCTATACCACAGGTTACGAAACCCTAGCCCAACAGGGGGTAGAGGTGATCCTCACCCCGGAAACCGCCTTACCTTTTCCTTGGGAAGAACTGGTACAAAATCACCATCCCTTTTACCAGGCCGTAGAGCGCCAAGGTGTGCCGGTGTGGTTGGGGGCCTTTGGGCAAAGGGGAACGAGTTACACCAATAGCCTGTTCACAATTACCGGCGCGGGGGAACTCTATAGCCGTTATGACAAGGTGAAGCTGGTTCCTTTGGGGGAATATATCCCCTTTCAAGCCATCCTAGGGGGCGTGATTAATCGCCTTTCCCCCCTGGATGCCCATCTCGCCGCCGGTTCCCCCGCGCAGCTTTTTGATACCCCCTTTGGGCGGGCGATTGTCGGCATTTGCTATGAATCCGCCTTTCCCCGCCATTTTCAACGCCAAGCCGCCGCTGGGGGGGAATTCATCCTCACGGCATCCAACAATGCCCATTACAGCCCCGCTATGCCCGCCCAACACCATGCCCTCGATGTGATGCGGGCGATCGAATTGGATCGCTGGGCGGTGCGGGCCACCAATACGGGGTATTCGGCGATCGTTACGCCCCACGGTGAAACCCTGTGGATTTCGGGGATTAACACCTACGAACTCCACACCGCCACCATTGAACGACGACAAACCCGAACCCTCTACAGCCAATGGGGGGATTGGTTGAGTTTGGTTTTGGGGTTGATGGTGTTGAGCTTGGCGTACTTTGCCGCGCAACAGAGACGGCGAGATCTCCCTCGGAATAGCTGAAATTGGTATCCTAGAGATACGCCTTCACAAAACTTTAATTTTTACCCCCCATGAAATGTATTATTCACCGTCGCGCTCAGTTTGCGGCCAGCCATCGCTATTGGCTGCCGGAATGGAGCGAGGCGGAAAACTTGGCTCGGTTTGGTTGCTGTAGCCGTTTTCCCGGCCATGGCCATAACTACACCCTCTATGTGTCCCTAGAGGGGGATTTAGATCAATATGGCATGGTGCAAAATCTGTCCGATGTGAAGCACGCCATCCGCACCGCTGTGATTAATGACCTGAATTTCAGCTATTTGAATACCGCTTGGCCGGAATTTGAGCAAACGCTGCCGACGACGGAAAATGTCGCCCGTGTGATTTGGCAACGCCTTGCGCCGCACCTGCCTTTAGTCAATATCCAACTTTTTGAACACCCGGAACTCTGGGCCGATTACTCTGGAAATGCCATGGAAGCCACACTGACAATTAGCACTCATTTTAGTGCTGCCCACCGCCTTGCCCTCGATAGCCTTGATTTTGATCAAAATGTGGCGATTTATGGCAAATGCGCCCGCCCCAATGGCCATGGCCATAACTATCACCTGGAGGTGAGCATTGCCGGGGAAATTGACCCGCGCACGGGGATGATTGTCGATTTGGTGGAATTTCAAAAGGTGGTGGATGATTTGATCGTGGAGCCGATGGATCACACATTTTTAAATAAAGACATCCCCTATTTTGCCGATGTTGTGCCGACGGCGGAAAATATTGCGCTCTATGTGGCTCAAACGTTGCAGGGGCCTTTAGGGGCTTTGGGGGTGACGTTGGATCGGGTGAAGCTGATTGAAAGCCCGAATAATTCTGCTGAGATTTTCTGTCGTCGGGGGGCAACGATTCCAACGACGGCGGCGGCGAAGGAACCAGCTTTGGCGGGTCGGTAGGATTGGCTTGGGGGTGTTGGCATAAGCCTGCCGGAGGCACAAAGATTTTTCGCCCCTAGATAACCCCGCCATGAGCCAATCAGGCGGCAGAGCGGCCTAGGGTTCGTGCCATGGCAGAGCCATGGTACGAGGTTTTGGTTTGTGCGATCGCAAAGCGATGACAGAAGGTTGGGGGGATGATTTTAAAAAAAATCTGGGGTGGGGGGTGACACCCCTCATTGAGGGTGCTATAGTGAGAACTGTAGATGCACCCTGATGATTGGGGGAGCCGCTCAGGTGGCTCTCTTTTTTTTTGGCAATTTTTGATCGCCTTCAGTCCATAGCGTCTGATTGCGCTTTTGGGGGAGCGGACTGAACCGCACTACGAACGATGATGCTTGGGTTACTGGCCGGCGATCGCCACCCCCCCCGCTACCACAAGGGCGATCGCCGTTGCGCCCCAACTGGCCAGGGGAATTGGCTCGTTTCCGGGGGGGCGAGGCATTGCGCCATAGCCCCGGAGAATCATTGCTTGATAGACCCTTGTTGCTTGGTCATAGCTGCGAATCAGTAAACTACTGGCCAACTGGGCATAGCAGCGCAGCGTCCGGCGGGAGAGGCGACTTCCCCCATAGCCAAACCCCCGTAAGGCCATGGCCTGCTGCATACGGCGGCGGTTGCCATCAAATTCCTGTAAATAGCGGTAGGTGAGGAGGGCCATATCCACCAAGAGGGGAGGCAAACCGAGCGATCGCATCGCCCGTAAATTTTGCGCTAAGGGCGTTGTGCCGAAGAGAATCACCGTCACCGTGACGATGGCCAAAAACCGCACCCCCACCCGCACCACGGTGAGCAAACCCTCCTGACTGAGGCGCAAGATTCCCCATTGCCAGAGCACCGTTTCCCCCCCAGCAAAGGGTACCAACAGCACGACCATGGCGATAAAGATCCCCGGATAGCGCAATTGGGCTAACCCAAACCGCCAGGGGAGGCGCGATCGCCCATAGAGCAGGAGGGCGATCGCCACCATCACCGGCAAGACCCGCACATTTTGCACCGAACCAAAGGCAAAAATTAACGCCAGCAACCCGATGAGTTTAGCGCGAGGTTCCCAACGGTGCAGGGGGGAACGCAAATGAGCATAGCGGTCAATATTGAAACTCAAGGGATGTTCTGGGAAAAATTCACAAAGCTAAAGGGGTCGCGGCGGGACGGTTCGAGATCAATGGTACAGCGGTTCACAGCCTCCGCCTCTGGACTACAGGTATAGAGTGCCACACATTTAGCCGCCCCATTAAAGACCCGCAGTTGATAGCCCGCTCGCTGGGCAGTTTGGCCAAAATGATTGACAATGCGGTACTGCTCCAGGCTATCCAACTGGGCCCATTGAGTACGATTAACAATTAATTCCACCCGCTGTTGCTCCGGTAACACCAGCCAATTTTCCACCACCGCCGGCCGCTGCCCAAATAATTGCTCCCGCGCCCACCACAAACTCGGCTGGCTCATTTCCGTTTGGGAAACCCAACCCGCCGAGCCAATGCCTTGGTCTGCTAAAGCGGCGGGATCTTCTAACCCGGCTAACAACCCTTGATCGAGGGTACAACCGAGGAGGGCTTGACGAAAAAAGTCGCCAAAACTTTCACCCACGATTCCGGTCGGTTCTGGGGTTGGGGTGAGGAGGGGTTGAGCAAGGGCGATCGCCCCATGCCAAGCCCACCAGAGGCTTAATCCCCCCAGGGAGCAGATTGTTTTGCGAATCATTGCCCCTCTTGATTAAAAACTGCTTTTTGCTTCACTCTAGAACTTTTCCCTGTCGATCGCCACTAAAAAAGGGGAGCGATCGCCCCCCTTCATCCCATCAGATCAGCAATCAGTTAACCCGCTTTTTGCTCCTCGATGACGGTTAGTTCATCCACCA
>NZ_JAYGHW010000049.1:0-22334 GCF_034932185.1 Spirulina sp. CCNP1310
GACTTGAATGTGAAAGGGTTAGTCTGCAATCGGCATCGTGCTGAGTCGATAGTGAAGCGGGTTTGTATCCTGCGCCTGGGACGAACTACCGTGGGGCAAACGGGAAGTTATACGCTTGGGGAGATTACACCTCTGGCTGGGTTGGAGCAATCCTGCTCGGTTAAGTCCGGTCGATGAACCAAGAATCCCCGTCGCTTTAGCGCGGGGAGTGTCAATTCAAAAAGTGATGTAGATGTATTGGTACAGTTTTTGCCCGGAAAAACGCCAGGGTTGGCGATCGTCACCATTGCGGATGAACTCAGCGATTTGTTCGGGCGAGTTGTGGACTTGCGCACCTCTGGAGATTTGAGCCGTTATTTTCGGGATCGAGTGTTAGATGAGGCGTTACCTATTTATGAGCAAGGTGGATGATTTAACCCGTCTTCGGCACATGCGTGATGCTGCGAGCAAAGCGATCGCCTTTGTTAACCAGAGAACTCGCGAGGATTTAGAGCAGGATGAAATGCTCGCTCTGGCATTGATTCGCCTGATTGAAATTATCGGCGAAGCTGCCAATTATGTTTCTCCAGATTGCCAGTCTGCCTATCCACAGATTCCGTGGCGTGAAATTGTTGGGATGAGAAATCGAATTGTTCATGCCTATTTTGATGTTGATCTGGATGTGGTTTAGCAGGTTGTTACGGTGGATTTACCACGGGTTTTGGGTGTGACCCGTCAAGGGATTCAGCAATGGCAAGGGGGAGACAATGAGGATTAACCCAGAGGGGTCAAATGGTTAGTCGCTCAGAACTCAACCTACAGAAAGATACGCCTGGGGGGGAATTGCGCTAAGGTGCCAGGGAACGTGATCACCCTGACAGCATAAACCATCACGATGAGAAACTTTGCCAATCTGGAAGCAACCCCCTTTGATGTGGTCATTATTGGGGGAGGGATTAATGGGGCCGGTACTGCAAGGGATGCAGCGATGCGCGGCTTAAAAACCGTTCTGTTGGAGCGGGGGGATTTTGCCAGCGGCACCTCAAGCTGGTCAACCCGTTTAGTCCATGGGGGCCTGCGCTATTTGGAATATTTTGAATTGCCCCTAGTGCGGGAATCGCTGCGGGAGCGAGAGGTGTTGTTGCAAACGGCCCCCCATTTGGTGAAGCCGTTGCTGTTGACGGTTCCCATTTATCGGGAGCGATCGCGCCCCTACTGGAAAATTCAAGCGGGGATGTGCCTGTATGACCTGCTCAGTTATGACAAGTCTGTGCCGAAACACCGGATGCTGCCGAAAACGGAATGTCAGCAACTGTTCCGCAGCTTGGATCAGGAAAATCTGTTGGGGGCGGCGCAATATTACGATGCCCAAGCGGCCTACGCCGAACGGCTCTGTTTAGAAAATATTTTTGCAGCCCAAACCGCTGGGGCAACGGTGTGTAACTACATGGCGGTGACGGATCTCGCCGTGGCGGATCAACGAATTACCGGCCTCACCTGTGAGGATCAACGCAGCGGTGCAACCTACAATCTCAAAACCCATGGCAAAACCATGGTGATCAATACCGCTGGCCCCTGGGTGGATCGGGTGTTGGGGTTAACGCCAAAAGAGGTGCGATCGCCCCGTAAAATTGGCGGTACTAAAGGGAGCCACATCGTCGTTGAGCCGTTCCCCGGCGCACCGGCAACCGCCCTCTATGTGGAGGCGAAAACCGACGGCCGCCCCTTCTTTATCGTCCCTTGGCTGGGCCAAGTGCTCATCGGCACCACAGACATCCGCTTTGAGGGGGAATTAGATCCCTTGAAAGCGGATGATGCGGAGGTGGATTATTTACTCACGGAAACGAATTTAATGATCCCCACGGCGAATCTCAGCCGTGCTGATGTAACGTTTACCTATGCGGGCGTGCGCCCCCTACCCTATCAAACGGGAAAAAATCCTGGGGCCTTGACCCGCAAACATATTTTGTTTGACCACCAAAAAGAGGGAATTGACAATTTAATTTCGCTGATCGGCGGTAAGCTCACCACCTATCGCCATGTGGGGGAGGAATTGGTGGATAAAATCTATCGTAAACGGGGGGAATCTGCGCCTCCTTGTCCGACGTTAACCACCCCTTTACCCGGTTGCATTCTCCCTACTGATCCCCGCATCCAAGCCCGCATTGATAGCGAGCAAAACCAACTTTCCCCGGAAACGATCCATCATTTGTTCACGCTCTACGGATCCCAGGCCGATGGGGTGCTGGCATTGGTGGATGAGGAGCCGGGATTAGCGGCTCCGATTACGGGGAAACTCCCGGATATTCAAGCCCAGATCGTCTACGGGATTCACAACGAAATGGCAGTGACGTTTGAGGATATTCTGCGGCGGCGGACGACGATCGCCCTCCAGGATGGTTATGGGTTAACGGCCTTGGGGGTATTGGCGCAGGTGGCTCAGGACTATTGCGGCTGGTCGGGGGAGGATTGCGATCGCCAAATTACCGCCTATCATCAGTTTATGCACCAAAATTGTATTCCCAGTTTCGAGCGAGAACCGCTCACGGTTTAAAACGATGGATGCCCCTTCAACCCTGCGATCCTTGAGTTGGCCCGTGGCGCAATTACCGGGGCTGCCGGCGGCCCAAGCAGCCGCCATGGCGGCGGTGGGGATCCACACCACCGCTGATCTGTTAACCCAAGGCCGAACCCCCGCCCAACAGGGAACCATGGCCCCCCGCCTCCAAATTACAGTCTCTGAACTGCGCAAATGGCTGGCTATGGCGGATCTCGCCCGTATTCCCACGGTGGGCTGTGCCTATTGTGGCCTCTTGCTCCATGGGGGCATTGCCTCGGTGGTGCAACTGAGCCAAACCCCCGCCCCCCGCCTCCATGGCCAACTGCTCCGCCTCCATGTGGCCACAATGCAGCGGCGGGATCTCTGTCCCACCTTACCCACGGTGCGCCAATGGATCACCGAGGCACAGGTATTAACACGGAGAGGATTACGTCATTAGGCTGTGGTTAATCCGGGCAAACTTTGTTTATCCTAGAGAGACGTAAAGAATCACTCTGTAGTCTGTGGGTTATTCCCACTAGCAGCGTGTCGCTCTCCCAATCATCTGGCTTGCATCCGTGTTTACCCTGTATTTAATGAGTTAAACAAAGATAGTCCGTAGGATTACGGATTGTATTGGGAAGAGTGGAAAACTGAAATAATGCTTTTCATTCAGCTTGTGGACTCATGGTTCTGCGTTTTTCTTGGATTGTTGGTGTTTTCGGGATGATGGCCGCCATCATCAGCGGGGGGGAGGCGATCGCCTCCCTAGATAAAAATCCCAAAGCCACGCCCCAACCCGGTCAACTACCAGAGGGGTTTTATCACTACGGCGAAGCGAGGGAGCGTCAGCAAGTGGGGGCAACCTACCTGTTGTTGACAGTGGAGCAACGGGGGATCCATGGCATGATCTATCAGCCCAATTCTAGCTATCACTGCTTTACCGCCACGCTCCATCCCGATCACCTGGCTCTGCTGATGGTGGATCGCACCACTGATGATCGCTTCACCTATGCCATTCCCCGTGTTGCCCAAACCTTAGTGGCCAGCACGCAGACGACCAAACCCAGTTTGGCCTTAGTGGGTTATCACCCCATTGACCCGGTCACACCGGAGGATCAAAACCTGCTCATGGAATGCAATCCAGCGCGACGGCTGACCCCTGAGGGTTAGGCGCAGGATACGCAAGGGGTGGGGCGCTGTTCCGCCACAAGATGCATGGGGGCAGACTGAAGGGGTAGCGTGATCGTGATGGTTGTGCCTTGGCCCGGTTCAGACTCGCAGGTGATCGCGCCGTGATGTTGTTGGGTGATGATCGCATGGGCAGTGAATAGCCCTAACCCTGTGCCTTTCCCCACGGGCTTCGTGGTGAAGAAGGGATCAAACACTTTGGTTTGAATATGGGGGGCGATGCCGATGCCATTGTCACGGATTTGCAGTTGGAGGCGATTCTCCAGAGGAGAGGCTTCGTCAACGCCCATCGTTTTAGCTTCGATGTGGATATGGCGATCGCCCGGCTTCTGGGCTAAAGCATCCATGGAATTTTCGAGAATTTGTAAAAACACCTGATTGAGGGCCCCCGCATCCCCGGCAATGGTGGGTAAATTCCGATAATCCCGCCGCAGTTGAATCCCCTGCTCCTCTAGGGAGGAATCCAAAATCATTAAAATACTGTCGAGATTCTCCTCCAAGGCCATCGGTTTGATCCCCTGTTCATCGAGATGGGAAAAGGTGCGCAGAGCGCTGACAATTTGGCGTACCCGTTGGGTGCCATACTGCATCGAGTGAAACAATTGGGGACAGTCTCCCCGGAGGTAGTCCAAATCAATGTCATCGAGCAATTGGGCGATCGCCGCTGAACCCTGGGGAAAATCCGCTTCATACTGAGCCACCAATCGTAGCAAATCTTGGGTATAGCCCTGTAAATGGCGGAGATTGCCCTCGATAAACGTCATCGGATTGTTAATTTCATGGGCCACCCCTGCCACCAACTGCCCTACACTGGAGAGCTTTTCCTGTTGGATCATCTGGGCTTGGGTGCGGCGCAGTTCTCGCTCAATTTGCTTGCGCTCCTCCACCTCTGCTTGCAGTTCTTTCACCTTGAGCCGTAATTCCAACTGATTCACCACCTGACGACTGAGGGCCATTAAAGCCTGAGTCTGTTCGGGGGAAAGATCGCGGGGTTGCGAGTCAATTACACAGAGGGTTCCCACCCCATAGCCCTCCTGGGTAATCAGGGGAGCACCGGCATAGAAGCGAATTTCAGGATGGGAGGTGACGAGGGGATTGTCGGCAAAGCGGGGGTCATCGGGGGCATTGGGAATGACCATCACCTCTCTTTGGAGAATGGCATGGGCGCAAAAGGCGTGATCACGGGAGGTTTCGGTGGCATCAATACCCACCTTGGATTTAAACCATTGGCGATCGCCATCCACCAAACTCACCAAAGAAATCGGCGTGCCACAGATTTGGGCCGCCAATTCGGTGAGGTCATCGTAACCACTTTCAGCCTCAGTATCGAGGACATCGTAGCTGAGAAGTTTGGCGAGGCGATCGCTCTCATTTGCGGGTAAAGGCGCTTTCATGGTGATGGCTTAAAAATAAGGGGAGTCACAAAAAGTTGGTAAACTCCACAGACTCGGCGGAGCAAGCCCCCCATCTGCGGTGTCCCAATCGTACAAGCATGGCAATGCAGCAACAGCCTTTACCGATCCAGCGCGGACACCCCTGCGTGCAATCACTCTGCTCTGGGGCAGGTTAAGGGCTGCACGATCAACAACAATGGCGATTGGCGATCAAGGTTAAGACTCTATTTCTAAAATAGGGAAACCTTGTGAAAAACTCGTGAATTCCCGAAAACCTTCAGTCTACCGAAGCACTGGCCTAAAATGGAAAAGCGGTTTTTTTACGGATAGATGGCGATGCTGGGGCAATTGCTCGATGGTCGATATCGGATTCAGTCGGTGCTGGGCGCGGGGGGATTTGGTCAAACCTACCTGGCGGAAGATCTACGTCGTCCCGGCCAGCCCCGCTGTGTGGTGAAACATCTCCACCCCGCTAGCAATGATCCCGACGTGCTGCCCACTGCCCGCCGTTTGTTTGCCACGGAAGCAGAAATCCTGGAAAAACTGGGCAATCATCCCCAACTTCCTCGACTGTTAGCCTATTTTGAGACGGATCAGGAATTTTATTTGGTGCAGGATTTTATTGATGGCCTCACCCTGGCGACGGAATTAATCCCAGGGCAACAATGGCCCGAGGCGGAAGTTTTACACCTCCTGCGGGAAGTCCTGACGGTGTTAGTGTTTGTCCATAGCCAGGGGGTGATTCATCGAGATATTAAGCCCGATAATATCTTGCGGCAACGGAGCGATCGCCATCTTTTCCTCGTCGATTTCGGAGCCGTGAAACAAATCCAACTCCACAGCACGTTTTTTAGCAGTCAATCCAACCCCACCATTGCCATCGGCACACCGGGCTACATGGCCAGCGAACAAGCCCACGGTCGCCCCACATTCGGCAGTGATCTGTACAGCTTGGGGGTGATTGCCATCCAAGCCCTTACAGGCGTTCCCCCCAGCCAATTTCAATACAACCTCGATACTAACGAACTGGAATGGGATCATTCCCGCTGTAGTCCAGAGTTAGGGGCAATTTTGACCCAAATGACTCGGTATTTGTGGCGCGATCGCCCCCCCTCCGCCGAGCAGATCCTCGCCACGCTCCCCCCCGATCCCCTCACCCTCCCCACACCCCAAGTCCCACACCCCACACCCCAGATCCCACTCCCCCATCCCGACCCCCTCTCCGCCATGGCTACCTACGCCGTGGCCCCCCAACACCCCACCCCAGCCCCCACAGCCCCCCCTCCCCCCCTCACCCCACGCCCCCGCGCCAACTGGGGCCGCCGCTTAAAATTAGTCGGGGGCTGTCTTGCCCTCTCCGTCGGCATTGGCGGCGGCATTGCTCTACACAATTGGCTTGAATCCGTTTCCGCATCCGTTGCCCAAGCCCTCACCCTGCCGCCTTGGGTGGGTCAAGTGGGGGAATGGGTGGAGCAGGTTAACGATTGGACAGCGCAAATGGATACCTGGTTAACCCCCGCCCAACGCTGTGAAGTGGTCAATGTCAACAGCGCCCTGCGGGTACGGGCAACCCCCAACGGCAAAATCATCAATGGCCTCAAAGCTGGAACCATTGTGCGCCTCACCGGCAACAGCGAAGCCCAATGGCAGGAAATTCAACACCCTAAAGGGTGGGTCTATGGGGATTTTCTCCGTTGTGAACCCCAAGCGACGGAAAGCGATCGCGCTTAAATCCAGAGGCAATGATCAGAGTTGGGGTTAAATTTCAGCCTATCGGCCAGTTAGGCAGGACAACCCTAGGCTTAGGCTTAAGATTAATGGAGATGATCAAAACCGAGGGTTGGTTGTAAACTAAACCCTGTCTATCGCATTAGAATCAAAACAACCAACCTGTTCAACAATACGCACCTGTGACTGTGGCTAGTAACACACCCTTCAATAATCCGGGGTTATCCCTGCCCCACGCCAATGAATATCCACCATCCCAGCCCGAACCTAAACCACGGGAGACGATTATGCCGAGCAACGCTGCCAAGATTAAAGTCATTGGGGTCGGAGGCGGGGGCTGTAATGGCGTAAACCGCATGATTGCCAGCGGCATCACAGGCGTTGAGTTTTGGGCGATTAATACCGATTCCCAAGCCCTGGAGATGACCTCTGCTTCCCAATGCCTCCAGATTGGGCAGAAATTAACCAGAGGCCTGGGAGCGGGGGGCAACCCTGCCATTGGCCAAAAGGCAGCGGAAGAATCCCGTGATGAAATTGCCAACGCCCTGGAAGGGACGGATCTGGTGTTTATTACCTCTGGGATGGGGGGAGGAACCGGGACTGGGGCATCGCCGATTGTGGCGGAGGTGGCCAAGGAAATGGGTTGCTTGACGGTGGGGATTGTCACCCGCCCCTTTACCTTTGAGGGTAGAAGGCGCACCACCCAAGCAGAAGAAGGAATTGCGGCGCTCCAAAGTCGCGTCGATACGCTGATTGTGATTCCCAATAACAAACTGTTATCGGTGATTTCCCCCGAAACCCCCGTTCAGCAGGCCTTTATTGTCGCCGATGACATCCTCCGCCAAGGGGTTCAGGGCATTTCTGACATTATTATCATTCCAGGGTTGGTGAATGTGGACTTTGCCGATGTGCGGGCAGTGATGGCGGATGCCGGTTCGGCGTTGATGGGGATTGGTTTGGGTTCTGGTAAATCCCGGGCCCGGGAAGCGGCGGTGATGGCCATTTCTTCGCCTTTGTTGGAATCTTCCATTGAGGGGGCGAAGGGGGTGGTGTTTAACATTACCGGCGGCCCAGATATGACGCTCCATGAGGTGAATACCGCCGCAGAAACGATCTACGAAGTCGTTGATCCCAATGCCAATATTATTTTTGGGGCGGTGATTGATGAGGCGATGCAAGGGGAAGTGAAAATTACGGTGATTGCCACGGGTTTTAATGGCGAAGCGCCTAAGGGGGGCAATAGTAGTCGCAGTAGTACGACGGCTAAGGGCCGGGGCCAGGCTACTGGGGCAACGTTACCCAAACAGCCCCCTGTGCCGCCGATGCCGCCGACAACTCCCCCCCCTGCACCGATGTCCCCTCAACCCAATCCTGGCGGCGGTGGCTTGGATATTCCGGAGTTTTTACAGCGGCGGCGGTCTCCCCGACGGTAGGTCACAATGACGATTGCACGGGTCTTAACAATCGCCGGTTCTGATAGTGGCGGGGGTGCGGGTATTCAAGCCGACCTCCGCACGTTTGCCATGCATTGTGTCCATGGGATGAGTGCGATTACCTGTGTGACGGCCCAAAATACCCAGGGGGTAATGCGGGTGGATGCTTTGCCCCCGGAGGCGGTGGTGGCGCAGATCGTGGCGGTGCAGGGGGATATTGGGATTACGGCGGCGAAAACGGGGATGCTCCTCAATGGGGAGATCATTAGGGCGGTGGCGGCCCATTTGGCGCAATTTCCCATTGCGCAGTTGGTGGTGGATCCGGTGATGGTGTCCCGGTCTGGGGCGCAGTTGTTGGCGGCGGAGGCGGTGACGGCGCTGCGCGATCGCCTCTTTCCTCTGGCAACGGTGCTCACCCCGAACCGCTATGAAGCCCAAATCCTTACCGGCCAGGAGATTACCAATGTAGACACCATGGCAGTGGCAGCCCGGCGCATCTATGACGAGAGCGGGATTCCGGTGGTGATTAAGGGGGGTGGGTTGCGGGGGGAACTCCAGGGGACGGATGTTTGGTATGACGGCCAAACCTTGGAGGTGTTAGCGACGGCGACGGTGCAAACCCCCCACACCCATGGCACGGGTTGCACGCTATCAGCGGCGATCGCCGCCCACCTGGCCCTCGGGGCGGATCTCCCAACCAGTATCCAACGGGGGAAAGCCTACGTTACCGCAGCCCTGCACCATGCGATCGCCATCGGCCAAGGCACAGGCCCCGTCGGCCATTTCTTCCCCCTCCTGGGCCAGGGATAATCCTACTTGTGGTTCACCATCGTTCATGAGCATTTAACCCCCTATGGCTAACGCACCCCAATTTCAGGATCAACCCAATCCCCAAGCGAAGAGCGGGATTAAGCTCGCCCAACCCAAAGCGGCTACCCCAGCCCAAAGCCAAGCCGCCGTCCCGATTACGGTGTACCGCCAATTGGCTAACGAATTCCAAGTCCTCCAAGCCCAAACGGCCCATCTCCAGGCGGAAAACCAAGCGCTTTTGACCCAAAACCGCCAGATGTCCACCGCCCTCCAACAGATTGCTGACTATCTCGCCCCTCTCCAGATCCGGGTTGATCCGGAGCAGTTTGAAGAAATGGCCGTTATTTCCCCTCGGGCTGCGGATTATCCTGCCACGTTTGCGCCACAGGAGGAAACGGTGGAAACAGTTAGCGCTGAACGATATAGCGGTGATCTCCGTCAGCGTCGTCAGCGTCCCCCTGCCATTAACCATTGGGTGCTGTGGTTTGCAATGATTGTGATTATGGTGGTGGCTTTGGGGGGCGGTTTTATGGTGGTGCGCTCCCTGTTGTCTAATCCCAGTGGCGATTAGTTAATGTCGGGGCGAAAAATTTTTCGCTCCATTGCCCTCCCTACCCTTTTATTTTTTTGACCCCGTGACCCAGTTTGATTCTCCCCTGCCCCCTCTAAGCCAGCCTTGGTATGCTCAAACCCTTGATGAAACGCTGAAGGGTTTGAAGAGCGATCGCCAGGGCCTTACCCCCCAAGCGGTGGAGCAACGCCGGCAACAGTACGGCCCCAATGAAATTATCGAAGCCCAGGGGCGAAACCGCTGGCAAATTCTCCTCGATCAGTTCAGCAATATTATGCTGTTGATGCTGATCGGTGTGGCTTTTGTGTCGGGGATTTTGGATTTTCTCGCCCTCCGCAGCGGGGAGGGGGTGGATGTACCCTTTAAAGACACGATCGCCATCTTGGCCATTGTTGTTCTCAATGGCATTCTCGGCTATGTCCAAGAGGTGCGGGCGGAGCAGGCCTTGGCCAGCTTAAAACAAATGTCCTCTCCTCAGGTGCGGGTTCTCCGGAGCGGCAAACCCCAAGAGATTCCCGCGCCGGAATTGGTGCCGGGGGATATTATGCTCATTGAAGCCGGGGTACAGTTGGCCGCCGATGGGCAATTGTTGGAAGCTAACGGGTTACAAATCCGTGAGGCGGCCCTGACGGGAGAATCAACGGCGGTGACAAAACAGGCGGGGTTGGTGTTGGGAGTGGAGACGGCCTTAGGCGATCGCCGCAATATGGTCTTTACCGGCACAGAAGTCCTTCAAGGGCGGGGAGTGGCGATCGTCACCGCCACGGGCATGGCCACGGAATTGGGCAAAATTGCCGAACTCCTCCAAGGCGTAGCCGATGAAGCCACCCCCCTACAAAAGCGTATGGCCCAACTGGGGAATGTGCTGGTTGCCGGTTCCTTAGTTTTAGTGGCTTTGGTGGTAGGTTATGGCTTCCTACAATCGGGGGATTTTAGCCGCCTCCCGGAGTTAATCGAAGTCTCCTTAAGTATGGCGGTGGCGGTGGTTCCCGAAGGCTTACCCGCTGTGATTACCGTAACGCTGGCGATCGGCACCCAACGCATGGTCAAACGCCACGCCCTGATCCGCAAACTCCCCGCCGTCGAAACCCTCGGCAGCGTCAACACCATCTGCTCCGATAAAACCGGCACGCTCACCCAAAACAAAATGGTGGTGCAAACGGTGCAAACCCTCGGCAATCAACTGCGAGTGACAGGGGAAGGCTACGGCCCAGAGGGGAAATTCTTTGCCCCCGATGCCCAGGTGGTAGGCACAGCAGACTATCCAGAAATCCAAGGGCTATTGGTGGCGGCGGTGCTGTGCAATGATGCCAGTTTACAACAGGGCAATGGCGGCGAATGGTTGATCCTCGGCGATCCCACCGAGGGGGCATTGCTCACGTTGGGGGCCAAGGCAGGACTTTGGGCCCAAAGTTTGACCCCCCATTTCCCACGGGTGGCGGAAATCCCCTTTTCCTCAGAGCGTAAACGGATGACAGTCATCTGTGGCGCTGACCCGGAGCAGCCCAGCACCACCTACACGCTGTTTAGCAAAGGCTCCCCGGAACTCCTGCTCAACTGTTGTGAACAGTATCAATTTGGCGACCATGCCCACCGCCTCACCCCCAAGGAGCGGCAGGCGGTGAGCCGTGTGAATGAAGAGATGGCGAGTCAGGGGTTACGGGTGTTGGGCTTGGCCTATAAATTCCTGGATCAGCTACCGACGGCGGAGGAAGACCCAGAACAGGGGATGGTGTGGTTGGGCATGGTGGGGATGTTGGATGCGCCTCGGATGGAGGTGGCGGAAGCGGTGCGTCGTTGTCGGGCGGCGGGGATTCGTCCGATTATGATTACCGGGGATCATCAGTTAACGGCGATGGCGATCGCCCAACGCCTCGGTATTGCTGAACCCCAGAGCCACAGTCTCACGGGGCAAGAGTTAGAAAAAATGTCCCAGGCGGATTTAGAAATTGAAGTGGAGCGGGTGAGCGTTTATGCGCGGGTTTCCCCGGAGCATAAGCTGCGCATTGTCCGCGCCTTGCAACGGCGAGGTAAGTTCGTCGCCATGACCGGCGATGGGGTCAACGATGCCCCGGCCCTGAAGCAGGCGGATATTGGCATTGCCATGGGGATCACGGGGACGGATGTCAGCAAAGAAGCCAGCGATATGATTTTGTTGGATGATAACTTTGCAACGATTGTGGCGGCAACGGAGGAGGGGCGGGTGGTTTATACGAATATTCGCCGCTTTATCCAATACATTTTAGGCAGTAATGTCGGGGAAGTGATCACGATCGCCGCTGCCCCGATTTTGGGCTTATCCGCTGTTCCCCTTACACCGTTACAAATCCTCTGGATGAACTTAGTCACCGATGGTTTACCGGCCCTGGCCTTAGCGGTGGAGCCAGCGGAGCCGAATGTGATGAATCAGCCCCCCTTTCGCCCCGATGAAAGTATTTTTGCGCGGGGTTTAGGGTCTTATATTGTCCGGATTGGCTTGGTGTTTGCCTTCTTTTCCATTGCCTTGATGGTGTGGGCCTATAATACCCATCCCGATCATTGGCGCACGATGGTATTTACCACGCTGTGTTTAGCCCAGATGGGCCATGCGATCGCCGCTCGTTCCTATACCCGCTCGGCCTTCGAGATGAATCCCTTTTCTAACCCGGCATTACTCCTGGCGGTATTCAGTACAGGGGCATTGCAATTCCTGTTGGTATATGTCCCTTTCCTGCGGGATTTCTTCGGCACAACATCTTTAACCCTTGAGGAATTTGGCGTTTGTTTACTGTTTAGTACCGTGTTGTTTTTGTGGGTAGAGGTAGAGAAGTTATTTATCCGGTTTGTGTTAGGGCGAAGAATGCGCTCAAGATAACCAGAACGAAACGCCGGAATTTTTTCCTAGTCAGGACTTGGGATGCTCCTGTCACCTTTGGGCGGTCATAGGGGTATTAGCCCGTGACCGGAAAAAGCGAATCATGCTTTGATCTTCGCCCTTAATGTGGTGGGAAAGCCACTCAGCCAAGAAAGCCGTGAGATCATGAGCTAAAGTCGCGTTGGGTTGATTAAATTGCTCCAGTAAAGCCGTGACTTTAGCCAAGAGATTATCATGTACCTGTTTGTGACGACGATAGCCAGGATAGCTGAAGGCTTCCATGAGCGCTTCTTCATGGTGAAAATGCTCAATGGTGTGGGCTGCCAGAGTTGAGAGAATCCCTTGAATTTGGGATGGGGGGGCAGCGGTGGCGATCGCCTCATCTAGCGCATTAACCATCGTAAATAGGGCTTGGTGTTCTTGATCAATGCGATCATCACCAATGCAGTATTCATCTCGCCAGTGAACTCGGGGCATAGGTCGTTTGCAAAAATTAATTCCGGATTGATTGAGAAACCACTATACAGCTTTTTTCATCATGACCAAAAACGATCTCAAAGTCCATTTCCCGTTCTGGGGGATTTAGGGTGAGGGTATGTTCTCAAGCAGAACAAACTATCGCTACTGAACGAGATTAAAATCCCGATAATTGTTAATCGTCATGGGGACAATGCGGGTCATGCGAGGCGATCGCCCTTGGCGCATGACGCGAATAATTTTCGGGGTATCTGCTGAGACTAATGCGCCTTGGTTGGGAATGGTGGCGGGTTGACTCAGATCAGCGATCGCCCCTTGGTGGTCGGGGGCGATCGCAAAGGGTTCTAAACGTTCCCCTGTCCAAAATCTCACCTCATCATAGTCTTGGGCGGCGGTAAACATCCCCAAGGAAGAGAAGGTATAGGATTGTGTAGCCAGGGAATGCTGAAATCGTGGTGTTGGGAGGGGTGGCGACTGGGGGGGATTTGTCACCGTTCCTTGGGCTTGGGCGAGTGAAGATATCCCAAGGCTGACCATCACCCCAAGGAGCAGGGGGAAAATAAGGGCTTTACCGGATCGGGAGGCGTGAGAAAACATAGTCCTTCTTAAGGATAAAAACGAGGGGGCAGTGGTGAGGGGATCGCTTCCGGCGGCGGATCGACGGTGATGAACGGCATTGT
Organism: Spirulina sp. CCNP1310; assembly: GCF_034932185.1. Taxonomy (NCBI): domain Bacteria; kingdom Bacillati; phylum Cyanobacteriota; class Cyanophyceae; order Spirulinales; family Spirulinaceae; genus Spirulina; species Spirulina sp. CCNP1310. Next base: position 13,657 of record NZ_JAYGHW010000049.1, read on the forward strand.
CGCCGCACCATCTCCCCCCGGTAAAACCGGCTCAGGATTGGTCAATGGTTCAGGAGATTCAACCGTAGCGAAGCCGGCCTCCTCCTCCAGATCCCGATCCCCCTGCTCCGATGGCCCCTTAATCAAGACCCCATTTTCCAACGTAAACACCCCTGGAATTTTCAGTTCCGCTGTTTTTTCCAGCAATGGCTTACCAAAAAAGGTTAAGGATAAATTCCCTTTGACATCACTGAGACTAATCTTAGTAATTTTTGCATTTTCAATCTCTAACAAGGCTCCATTGATCAGAAAATCCGCATTGGCTTGCAAAGCAAATCGACCCAAGGCCCGCCCGAAAATTTTCGGTTCAATGGCCGGTTCATGCTGTGTTGTCAGGGTATGTTCGAGGAGGGGCAAAAAGTCTGGAGAATCGGGAGGATGTTTTTCAGGATCGGTAAATTCCTGAAGGGCTTGATGGACACTCCAGGCCTTAGCCCAAATATCACGGGGCAGATCAATATCCACCAATTCCTCCACCTTATCCAAGATCAAATTCAGCAGGTCTTGATAAAAGCTAGGGGGCAACTTCATGCCCTTCACTTCTTCCCCCACTTGGGCGGTAAATTGCTTGAGAAAGTCTTGATCTAGAAATTCATTCGCCTTCTCTTTGACCGCTGATTTGATGCCGAAAAAACTACTCAGGGTTAACGTCTGGGTTTCACTCATGATGCTATCCTCCCAAGGTGGTGACATTGACATTTAACGATGAGGCATTGTTGGTGATGGTTGAGGGGGAAGGATTGAAGGCAGCAACCTGCATGGGTGCACCCATCGTTCCCAAATCCACCAAGCCCCCTGGTGCTTCCAACCGTTGCCGTCCAGGATCCCGATGTAACTGCACCGCCATCCGAATTTTGGGGGTTAAGGGGCCGGGGGTTTTCACCGCCTGTTTGGCGGCGGGTGGATTGCTAAACAGATTAAAATTCAGATTTGATAAGGCGGCGGCGGCATTGGCCTGTTGCGCTTTAATCCGATTCCGACGCATTTGATTGCCTTGATAGCCCCCTGCACCCAAAGCCACTACCCCACCGCCAGCAGCTACAGCCCACCACCAAAACCGGGAAGCGATGCCCTCTGTTGTAGGATCTGGAGTCAGCGTTTCTGTGAGGGATTCTTGGGGTTCTAAAATATCGCGGCGATTCTCCGTTGGAGAGGCTTTGTCAACGCGGGGGGTAGGGGCTGGGGTGGCTTGGATGTTGGATTCTGGGGCTGGGGTGGTTAGGCTTTGGGTCGGCGGGGTCGGGGCGGCCGTATTGTTGCGCGTTGGTGCATCGGACGATGTGCCTTGATTCACCGTTGTTGTGGGGGTCGCGTTATCCCGTTGGGAGCGTTGGGGTTGGGTGGTGCGGGGTTGTGGGTTAGTTGGGGTTCGATTGGGTCGAGCGGGTTGGGTCGTGGAGGTGGAAATCGGGTCGGGGGTCACGGAGGATTGATTAGAACTCGGACGCGGGGAGGGTTGGGCCTGGGGTGTGATGACGGTTTCAGGGCTGAGGTCAGGCAGGGGAACATTACTGGGCCGGGGGGAGGGTTGGGCCTGGGGTGTGGAGCGGGGGACGGTTTCAGGACTGAGGTCGGGGAGAGAAATGTCGGGCAGAACGGGGGGAATAGAATAGTTGTTTGGGATGCTGGTGCATGACGGGCAAGTGGTATCAGAACCGAGGGTTGGGCCATCGGGGGTATTCACGCCACCGACGGAGGGTTTGGGTGGAGTGGCTGGGCTAATCGTGGGAGGAACGTAACTCGGATCGGGGATGTAGGTGTGGGTAATCGGGTCATAAACACAGGCGGGCGCACCGCAGGCTTGGGCAACAGCGGGGATGCCGGTGATCAGGCTATCGACGAGGGCGGCGCTAGCGGTGAGGGCAAGGGCGGTGAGTAGGATCGGTTTCATGGTGGGATCGGCTGTGGGGTGATTTGGCTAGAGGGGGAAATCTTGGTGAACTTAGAAGGATAGGGTGGTGCGGAGGGAGGCGATCGCCACCGGATCACTGCCTCGACTGTGGTTGGGGTTAAAAATGATCGCTAAACCCGGTGTGATGGAAATGCGGTCTGTGATGCGCATTTGGTAGAAGCCTTCGAGGTGGAGGGTGCGATCCTGTCTTCCTCCACTGGTTTCCCCCGATGTTCCCGCAAACAAACTCGGCACATTCCCCGTTAACACACCCCCAGATCGCAAATTTGTCCCGGTAATCCGGGGCGGTTGCCCAAAGAACAAACCGCCGAAATTGCCCTCGCCCCCCAAATCGGGAAACTGGGCAAAAATCATCCAATTCACCGTTTGCACATGGCCACTGTGGGATACCAGTTGCGAATCCGTAAACCCGAACCAAGTCCCCAAACTCACAGCCGGGGTGACTTCCCAATTCATCGTCGCCCCGAAAGCATGGGTCGATAACCGCGCCCCATCCACCACCGCCACCTGATCATCCCCAATCCCCGTTCCCAGGAAACCCCCTAATGATCCGGAATAGGCATGGAGATAATGGAGGGCAATATCGAGGGATGGTTTCGGAGTCAGCAATGTTTGCAGCCCCACGGTATAGGCTCCCCCTAACAACCCCTGGGTCGAATCACCGCCAAAGGTCGCAGCATAGACCCCTTGCACCGAAACCCGCTCCGACACCTGCCAATCAAAGCCAAAGCCGCTATTCCCCGCCCCCACTTGCAAAATCGGGTTACGCTGGGCAAACCGTGAAATCGGGCCAAACCCCGCACTTTCCACCCGCGATGGCCCCCGAAATACATTCGTTGGACTCACCCCTACCGGGCCAACGATCAGCGCTAAATCCTCAGTGATCAGTTCACGATAGGTGACATCACTGAGGATTAAATCGTTATCTGTATCCAGTTCATATCCCAACCGGAGGAAATTATTATTAAATCCAAACAGGGAAACATCCCGCGTATCCAGATTGCCCGCTTGCAAACCCGTGAGCAGAAAACGGCGGGGCGAAAATTGAGTGAGTAATGTCAATTGAGCGTTATAGCCCAAAGTGAGATCGCTGGCCTGATCAGGGGTTTCCGGAATGCGATCGCGATTGAGGCCAATCACATCACCATTGATGATGCCATTGGTAATATCGGCTCGGCCCTGGGTGCGCCCCTGCAACCCGAAAACCACTTGACCGTAGAGTTTGGTGGTGGTGGAAAATTGGTTATCGGCGAGAAATTGCACCCGACTGTCTAGATTATCGATGCGTTGCCCCACTTGGGAGAGTTCACTCCCAAACTCATTCATGATTTTTTGCAAGATTTCGAGATCTTGACGGGGGATCAGGTTGGTTTCTGTTTCGGTGATGATCCGCTCCATGGTTTGGAGGCAGGCATTGGCCCCGGCTGCAAATTCGTAGCGGGAGAGGGGGCGATTCCCCCGAAATGACCCATCGGGATACCCTGCCAAACAGTCATACCGACCTGTTAAATCCGCCAACGCCCCATAGGCCCAATTCCCCGGCTCCACATCCCGCAACGCCCAAACCGGCGTAATTTGAGCCATCGGCTCTGAGTCCAGGGATTCCCATGGTTGCGGTGGGGGGGCGGGCATAGCCGCAGGATTGAACTCAGCTAAGTTTGGGGGGAGCGGAGAATTCGGCTCAGATGCGGGTAACTGCGAGGGTGATGAAGTTGGAGGGGTTGGGAGTGGTTTTTGTGGGGGGTGTTGGGATGCGGGAAGGGGGGGCGATGGAGCGGGATCCATCGCTAACGGAGGTAGAGTCCCGATCTCAGATTGCTCCTTTGGCTCAACATTTTCCCTGTGTGGGGGTGTTGTTGTTGTCCCATCCTCCAGCGGCTCAAGGGTGAATTTAGCTGGAGTTTGGGCAATGGCCACCGCATCGGGAGACGGTTGAGGGGCGACGGCTAAGGGCAATGAGGGATCAGTAGATACCTGAGCCGTTTCTTGAAAATGGGGAAGCGTTGCCACGGGTTTAACGGCAACCCAGGCGGGTTTTGGCGTTTTTTGAACTGCCATCGGAGCGGGAGCGATGGGGGCCTTGCTCACCTGTGGCGTAGGCTCCGGTTTGGTCTGCTTCTCCATCGTGAGGGTGAGTGTGGCCGGTTGTGCAGTCTTTTCGGGTGCATCTACCGTTGCCGCATCTCCTTCGAGGGAATCTAGGGATTGCGCTTGTACTGCCTGTGCTGCAAGTAATGGGGCGATCGCCACTGTTGACATCAACCAGAACTGTATTTTTAACACTCAACCCCCATCTATAGCTGACACAATTGGGCTATTAGCATATATGCTATCAAGCCCTTCCTTTGTAGAGACTATTTAATAATAAAAATTTAACAATAATACATAGTTTTTCTGTATTAACAAGAAAGTTCAAGGGTGTTGTTTTGGTGTTATTAAAACCGGTAATTACCCTTATCGGAATTAAAGAAATTCCCAGAGCATTTTCGTGACCCATGAGCAGTCTTACAGGGGGATCACGGTATCCCAATTGCTTCAGAATCGGATTTGATCCAGCGAATTCTAGATTAGCGATCGCCTGAAGCAGTCCGGGTAGGGCTAATGCCCCAAGCCATGAGGAGGGGTACACCCAGACCAACCAGGAGGTTCAACCCTAACCATGTGTAAGATGCCGGGCCACCAAACCCATGGATATAGAAGCCTCGGCGGGTTGAGGACAACAACGCATCCCAGATCAGATGAGCGCTCATACCGACAGACAGACCGATCGCCCCATCCCGCCCCCATTTAACCAATGTCTTTTGCCAAATCGATAGGGTGGGAATATTCACCAACCAGAGCCAACCGCCCAAGAGTGCGAGGGGAATCACCACTGAATGGAACAACCAACTGCGGTGGATGAGAAAGCGCAACCGAGTGGCTAGGTAGAGGGGAATATCCCAGTCGGGGATGGCCATGTAAAACAGGGTATGACTGAAGAAGGGGATTCCCAATTTTCGCAAGAAGAAGAGTCCACTCGCACCCCAGATCAGCATCACTAAAAAGCAAATCGGGTTAATCACACCTGCGGCAACCCGCGCCCGACGCTCCAACACCCACCAGAACCCAACGCCGGTCGCAATCCCGACGACAAAATGCATCAACTTATCCCACGTCATAAGTCTTTGGTGTTAACGTTGACCGTCTTGATCTTATAGCAGTTTTCACAAACTTGAGATACAAAGATCCCCCTCAATCCCCCTTAAAAAGGGGGAAGTGGTGTTCTCATACTTTCGCAATCCGCTATATCTCGAATTAATAAATGCCGGTGCATGATTGAGATGGCCTGTGGTGCGAGGCTCTGAGGGGCGATCGCCCCTCCCTCGGTTCTCTCTCCCGAAACGAATACAGTAGAGTGGAGGAGGAAGCATCTTCTTCCGCTATTTGTTGATTAGCCCTGTGCTAGGAGGATTTTTTTGAATCACAACCTCAATCCGGGTTCCGATTTTTCATTAGAGAGTGATACTGCTAATCGGCTTTGGCAATACGTCCAAAGCCTTAGCCCGGAAATGATTGCTCAACTCTCGAAACCTCAGTCCTCTGAGGTGTTTGGCGTGATGGAGCGCAATATTGTCGGCCTACTGGGAACCCTGCCCTCTGAACATTTTGATGTCAACATCAGCACCAGCCGTGAACATTTAGGGCGGCTCCTTGCTTCGGCGATTATGAGCGGCTACTTTCTGCGCAATGCGGAACAGCGGCTTAATTTTGAAATGTCCCTCCATGGCATCCACAGTGAGCCGGAAATCACCGAATAAGCCCAAAGATGGTGATTTGAGCCAGTGGCAACAGGTTTGCCAGGATTTACCTATGGGGATGCTACGGCGATCGCTCCTCCATTGGTATCAGGCCCAGGGGCGTACCCTGCCTTGGCGCGGCGAAACCGACCCCTATCGCGTTTGGGTTTCCGAAATTATGCTCCAGCAAACCCAGGTGAAAACGGTGATCCCCTACTATCACCGCTGGTTGGCGGCCTTTCCCACCGTGGCGGATTTGGCCCAAGCCGATCGCCAACAGGTGCTTAAACTTTGGGAGGGGTTGGGGTATTATGCCCGCTGTCGCCATCTCCATGAAGCAGCGCAAATTATTGTTGAACAATACAGGGGGATATTTCCCACAGACCTAGAAGCGGTCTTGAAATTACCCGGCATTGGCCGCACCACAGCGGGGGGCATTTTGAGTGCGATCGCCAATCAACCTTTAGCCATTCTCGATGGTAATGTTAAACGGGTATTAGCCCGACTGACGGCGTTACCCATCCCCCCAGCCCGCGCCTTGGGGCCGTTGTGGGAACTCTCTAGCCAATTAATCGATCCCAACCATGGCCGGGATTTTAATCAGGCGATTATGGACTTAGGGGCCACCGTTTGCCTCCCCAAGCAACCCCTTTGCCTACTCTGTCCTTGGCGATCGCCCTGTCTGGCCCATACCCAAAACCTCCAAACCCAACTCCCCATGCGTGAAGCCACTACCCCCCTCCCCCATAAAAATATCGGTGTTGCCGTGATCCAAAATGATCAGGGTCAAGTCCTCATTGATCGTCGCAAAGATGAGGGGTTGCTCGGCGGCCTCTGGGAATTTCCCGGCGGCAAATTAGAAGGGGATGAAACGGTACAAGCCTGTATTATGCGGGAGATTCGCGAAGAATTAGGCATTGAAATCGAAGTAGGCGAACACCTGATCACCCTCGATCACGCCTATACTCATTTTCGCATTACCCTTAATGTCCATTATTGCCGCCATCTCAGCGGTACGCCCCAACCCCTAGAATCCCAAGAGGTGCGCTGGGTAGCCTTGGAGGCATTGCGGGATTACCCGTTCCCCAAAGCCAATGGCAAAATTATTGATGCTTTGTTGGGGGGCGATCGCTAACCATTTACTAGCAGTTTTGTAACGCAACCGTTACAATGATTAAGAAATGTAACAAAACTGAGATTGCCATGACCACACCCCAACCCTCCGTCACCCCCACCGCCCAAGAACCGAAATTTGGCTTTAACGACTATTCCGAACGCCTCAACGGTCGCGCCGCCATGATTGGCTTTTCCCTAACCTTGCTCATTGAAGCGCTAACGGGCCAAGGGGTTTTGGCTTGGCTGGGCTTAACCTAAGGCAATGGCCCTGAGGCTAGACCTTTTTCTGGAGGCAAGGCGGCTTGCCTCCATTGCCGTGATCCAGAAGGTGGCACAATGGCCCCATTCATCATTTTTTTGATTTCCTATCCGTCTTAATCCCCGGTTTTATCATGCGCCCTGGCTCTCTGCTGGAAAAACTCTGTACCGCCCATCACGATACGGCTCAACCCATTAACCTAGGGGTGTATTACAAAAATACCCTGGTGGCTCTGTGCCATGCCCTAGAGGATTTTGTTCTGGAATCTGAACAACCGCCCCTACTTTTAGCGGCTTTTCAACAGGGAAAATGGTATCTCCAGGAAGCAGAGCGGTATGGGGCGATCGCCCAACGGAGTCGGCACATTGTTATCCTCGCCGCCGCCGGAGCCGGGTTTGATCAACAGGCTTTAGCGCAAGAGAATATTGCCCTGGTGGAATTAACTGCTGATGATCCCGTTGCCCAAGAATGGCATTTAATCATCCTATCCCCCAGCTATAGCGCGATGGTGTTATGCCAAGAGCTTTCCGCCGCTGACTACGGCAAAACCGGGCAACCCGAAAACGATCTAGAGCGGAAATTTTACGGATTTTGGACGTTTGAGCCGGATTTAGTCCAGGAAACGGTTTTGCTCACCATTGACCACATTCGCACCTATAACGCCCCCCTCGCTGACCAGTTGATGGGGGAATTGACCAAGATGCAGGCCCATTTTGGCCAATGTCAGCGGGATGATCTCAATACAGTGGTGATCAATGTGGTGCGATCGCTCCAAGCCAGCCAAGGCCATGATGAGAATCAACCCTTGAGCGATAACCTCCTTTCCAACGAAATGCAGGCCTTCCTGCGCATGGCCCAACTCATCGATCACGCCGATGTCACCAACCCCAACGCCGCCAGCGAAGTCGCCACCCTCGCCGAAACCCTAGGGCAACTCCTCGACCTCCCCGCCTGGCAAATCAAACGCCTCCGCCTGGCCGGCCTGCTCCACCGCCTCGCCCCCCTCACCAACGCCACCCAATGGGCCGACCTCCAAACCGATACCCAACGGGAAATGCTCGCCAAACAAGGGATCTTCCCTAAAGCCTCAGTAATGCGGGTCATGCCTCAATTACAGGCGATCGGGGAAATCGTCTCCCACCAAAGCGAAGCCTGGGACGGTTCCGGTCGTCCCGACGGTTTAGCCTACGATGCCATCCCTTTAGAATCCCGGATTCTTAGCCTTGTTGCCCAGTTTCAGCACCTGGTGCATCGGTATAGCCAAACAGACCCAAACCCCCTTGCCCCCGCCTTACATGATTGCCAAGCCCAAGCGGGCAAACAATTTGATCCGAAACTGGTAGAAGCCCTCGGACTGTTAGTTTTGGGCCTACAACAGGGCATGAGTTTAGAATCACCATCCTTAAAAATTGCCTCTGGGATTTGGCTTTTAGATGAGGAATAGCCCCCTTGACACTCCCCGCGCTAAAGCGACGGGGATTCTTCACTCAACGAGCCAACTTGCTCAGACAGGATGACTCCAGCCAAAGTAGAGGTCGATTCTCCTGAAGCGTTGCTTGCGTCTCGCGCAAAAGTT